>NZ_BAAASR010000018.1:499927-518494 GCF_039532985.1 Streptomyces gobitricini
CGCCGACCCGCAACCGCGGGCGAAGCCGGAGCCGAGCGCCCCGCCCCCTGCCCCCGCCCCGGTCCAGGCCCCGCCACCGGCGCCCGCTCCGTCGCTGCGCCCCCGCCCGTCCCCGCCCGTCCCGCTGCCCGCCTACCGGCGGGCGCAGCGCGCCGAACCCGCGGGCGGCCCGAGCACCGTGACCGTGATGCTCCTGATCATGGCCCCCGCGGTGTTCGGCGCGGCCATCCTGCGCCCCCGCTCGTCCCGCTAGACGCCCTGCCGGGCCTCGGACCGGCCTCCCACCAGACATTCGCCAGAGACCCAGAGATCCGCCAGACATCCGCCAGATCCGCCGGACATCCCGTCGGACACCGCCCGCCCGGAGAACACCTTGTCGGAATGGCTTGTCCTGTCCATCGCGATGGCCGCCGCCTGCGCGGTCGTCCTGACCATCGTGGTCATCAACAACCGCAGGCTCGGCGACGACGACGACCCGTCCGAGACCCCGGACGTCATCGAGTACATGACCATGATGATCGGCGTCGTGTACGCCATCGTGCTGGGCCTGGCGATCGCCGGCGTGTGGGAGGGCCGCAGCGCCGCCCAGGAGAGCGTCCGCCAGGAGGCCCAGGCGCTGCACGAGGTGTCCGCCAGGGCGGAGGTCTGGCCGGCGGACGTACGCGCGCGCATCCGCGCCGACGTGGACGCGTACGTCTCGCACGTCGTCGACGCCGAGTGGCAATCCATGGCCGACCGGGGTGAGCTGACGGACAAGGGCGCCCAACTGCTGGAGCGGGTGCGTCGCAGTGTCTCCGACTACCGGCCGGCCGACGCCCACGAGGGTGACGCGTACCAGCCGATGGTGGACCAGGTGGCGGTCGCCGACGACGCGCGCGGCGCCCGGTCCGAGAACGCGGGCGCCACCATGCCGGGGGTGGTGTGGTTCGGCCTGATCACCGGGGCCCTGATCACGGTGGGACTGATCTTCACCCTCCAGATCCGGCGTACGTTCCGCGAGCTGCTGCTGGCCGGCCTCTTCAGCGCGCTGATCGCGTTCCTGCTGTTCCTGATCTGGGCCTTCGACGCGCCGTTCGGCCGTGGCATCTCCGCGACCCCGGACCCCTTCCTGAACCTCTTCCCCCACATCGAGGGGCTTGGAGACTGACCTGCGGCACACGCCGGCAGCCGTCCGGGGGACTACGGTGCCCCATTCGCCGGTCTGAGATCGCGGTTGTGGTAAGGCGCTCTTAGCGTTTCCGGCATCGAGGTGCATATCAGACGCTTTGTGGATATCCGTTCCGCAGCTGCCCCTCGGGACCCGGAGGATTGACGATGCGCGCGATAGGTGCCGCCTCCGCCGCTCTCCTCGGAGCGGCCGCTCTCGCCCTGACCGCCCCCGCCCCGGCGGTGGCTTCCGGCAAGTACGCCCCCGGCGACTTCGCCATCAGCCCCTCGACCGTCCAGCCGGGGGCCAAGGTGGTGCTCACGGCCCCCGGCTGCCCCGGCACCGCCATGGCCTCCTCGGGCGTCTTCGACACGGTCACCATCCCGGCCGGCCGGTCCGCGACGGCCACCGTCGACTGGGACGCCAAGCGGGGCGCGGTGTACACGGTCTCCTTCACCTGCGCCGGCGGCACGCCGGGCAGTGCCGACCTCACCATCACCCCGGCCACCAGCACCCCGACCACCAGCTCGACCGCCGTACCGACGGTGACCACGACGCGGACGGTGACGACCACGGCGCCGAGCCAGGGCGTCCGGGGCGGCGTGGGCGGCAGCATCGGCGGCCTGAACGCCGGGCAGCTCGCGGCCGGGACCGGCCTGGTCGTGGCGGCCGCCACGGGCGTCATCTTCGTGCTGCGCCGCCGCGCGGAGAGCCGCCGCCACTGAGCGGCCCCCGCCCGCGGCCCCCGCCGAGGAACGCCCCCTCTCCCCCGCACGCCCGTCGCCCCGAGTCCTGACCGACCAGGACTCGGGGCGACGGGCGTGTTCGGCCGACCGGGAGGTTCGGCCGGTCAGACCTTTCCGCCGCTCAGACGGCGACGGCGGCTGATGAACAGCCCACCGCCGACGGCCGCCGTGGCGACCATGGCACCGCCGATGGCCATCTCGGTGGAGCTCGGAGCCATCGAACCGCCGAGGCCGCCGTGGGAGCCGCGGCCGCGGACGACCGTGAAGGTCCTGGTGACCACCATCGAGTGGTCACTGCACTTGACGGCCAGGTTGTACTGCCCCGGCGTGGCGTGGTCGTAGATCCGGGGGGTGGCCGCCGAGTGCCCCGAGGCGTTGACCGTGAGGGCCGTCTTGGGGAAGGCGTTGGACGTGACCGTGCCGCCGTGACCGCACCCCATGGCACTGATCGCGAGCTGGCCTCCCTGGTGCACCCGGTTCGGGGAGATCGTGACGTTGGTGGGACCGTTGTTGGCGAAGGCCACGGGGGCGCAGAGCCCGATGGCCGCGCCGGCGGTGGCGGCCACCGCGAGAGCGCGTGAAGCACGCATCGTTGAACCTCCAGTGGAAGACGCCCCGAAGCGGCGCTCCGGGAGGATTCGACGAGTACGCCTTCCACGACGAACCTTCACAAGCTGGTGTGATTACCGCATTTCGGAACTCGTCCACCCCGGTGAGCCGACACACCGGCCGCACGCCCGTGTACCTGACGGAGTCGCAGGTCACAGACCGTCAGGGCGGTCGGAGGAGGTCCCGTACGACGATGACACGGATGGGTCATCCCCTCTGGCGCCCGCCACCCGTTCGCCCCTCTCCTGATCGCCGGTGCGGCACGGCGCACTTAGCGTGCGTACTACGCCGCGAAGGGAGAACCATGGGCAGGGGCCTGGACCACAGTGGCTTCGAGTCGAGGAGACACTCACCGTGGGGAGCGCTGGCTCTGGTCATGCTCACCGGTCTCGCGATGATGCGGAACGGCGTCGACATCCAGCCCGGCCCGCCCCAGCCGGCTCCCGCCGCCGTCTCGGAGAACCGCCGCGTCGGCGCGGTACCGGTCGCGCCCGCCGGGCTGCGGCCGCTCGCGTACGCCCCCGCCTCACGGATCCGCATCGAGTCGATCGACGTCGACGCCCCGATCATGGACGTCGGACTGGACCGGGCCGGCTGGGTCGAGGCGCCGCCCGCCCAGGACCCCAACATGGCCGGTTGGTACCAGAACGGCATCTCCCCCGGGCAGCGCGGTACGTCCGTGATCGTCGGTCATGTCGACAACGAGGCCGGCCCGGCGGTCTTCTACGGGCTCGGCTCGCTCAAGAAGGGCGCCCACGTGGAGGTGACGCGCTTCGACGGGCGGGTGGCCGTGTTCGAGGTGTACGGGATCGAGGTCTTCTCCAAGGAGGACTTCCCGGGGGTGCGCGTCTACGGCGACACAGGGCACCCGGAGCTCCGCGTGATCACCTGTGGCGGCGGTTACTCCAAGGCCCATGGTTACGACGGCAACGTGGTCGCCTTCGCGCGGCTGGTGGCGACCCGCTGAGCGGGCCGGTCGACCGGAACCGGCTCGGCCCGCCCCGCGGGCACCGTGCCGCGCCTCACCGGCGCGGCACGGTGAGGTGGTAGCCCGCCGCCAGCAGCTCCGGCAGGTAGGTGCGGAGGGCCGCCACGCTCTGCGAGCGGTCGCCGCCCGCGTCGTGGGAGAGGACGACGACGCCCGGCCCGGCGCCGTCCAGCACGCGGCGCACGATCGGGCCGGTGCCGGGTTCCTTCCAGTCCAGCGTGTCCACCGTCCAGGCGAGCGGTTCCATGCCGAGCTCGGCGCCGATCTCGAACGAGTGCCGGTTCCAGGCGCCGTAGGGGGCGCGGTACCACAGCGGCGGGGCGCCGAGGGTGCGCTCGATGAGGTCGCTGGTGCTGCCGAGTTCGTCGCGGATGCGGGAGGGCCGGAGGCGGGGGATCAGCGGGTGCGACCAGGAGTGGTTGCCCACGACGTGCCCGTCGTCGGCCATCTCCCGCAGGAGGTCCTGGTTCACGGCCGCCATCTCGCCGCACACGAAGAACATGGCGCGTACGTCGTACTCGCGCAGGGTGCGGAGGATGGCGGGTGTGTAGCGGGGGTCGGGCCCGTCGTCGAAGGAGAGCACCATCGACCGGCCGACACCGGACACCCGGAGGAAAGGCCGCTGCCGCACGGGCGGCAGTGCGCGCCGGTAGCGGGGCGGTGCGTACGCGGTCATCGGCTGGAGCCGGTACGAGGACGGTGCCAGGGGGGCTGCCTGGGCGCCCACCTGGGGGCCGGCGGCGCCGGGCGGGGCGGGGGCGGACGGCCTGGAGGGGGCGGACGGCCGGGAGGGGCTCTCCGTCCGTTCCAGGGCGAAGAGTCCGAACGTCGTGGTGGCCCCCAGCGCGGCGGCGATGCGCAGCACCATCCGCCGCCCCGTGGGCATTTGATCGGTTTTCATGACTGATAACTCGCATGGCCGATGCCCCGCTCCCCTGACCCACACCGTCGGGGCAGCGGATTGCACTCGATGGGACCAGCGGCCGCCGGGGCGCGACCGGTGGCGTCCGGTGGTGGTGCGCCCCCTCTCCCCGGGTCCCGGGTGGGCCGCCGTGATCCGTCCGCGGCCCACGCCGTACGAGCGGTCCGGCCCGGGGCGTGGAGGCCACCCGCCGAGGCGGCCCCGGCGGCCGGACGCGGACGGAGGCGAGAGCCTCCCCCCTGACCCGCCGGGTGGCGAGCGGCCGGGGGGACGCGGGGAGGACGCGGAGTGGGCGAGCGGAGGCACGGTGACGCGGGGGGTGCGAGTGACGGCGCCGTGGGGACGCGGGGCGCGTGGGGGGCGTGGGAGCACCCCCCTGGGGCCGGCCGGGGAGCCGCGGCTAGCCGCCCATGGCGAGGCCGTCCTTGGCGGCGCCGCGGCTGAGGGTGACCTGCCGGATGCGGTCGCGTACACCGGTGAGGTTCTCGCCCGCCCTGATCGCGGAGTTCAGGTCGACCACCCGGCCCGTCCCCGTGTTGAACCACTGCGGAAGGAACTCCGCCTTCTCCACGTCCCAGCGACCGCCGGGCGTGGCCGGCGGGGCGAAGGTGAAGCGGCCGATGGTCCCCTGGTTGCCGCGCGGGTCGAAGGCGCCGCTGTAGTTGATCATGTCACCGGCGATCTGGTCGCCCATGCCGTAGACGATCCAGGTGCCGTTGACCTTCTCGTACGCCTGCGGGACATGGGCGTGGGTGCCGATGATCAGGTCGATGTCGGGGCGGCCGCCGGCGGCGGAGGCGGTGAGGCTCCGGCCGAGGTCCAGCTGCTGCTTGTCGGGGGCGGTCTGCCACTCGGTGCCCCAGTGCAGGCTCACCACGACGACGTCGGCGCCGGCGGTGCGGGCGGCCCGCGCGTCGGCGACGATCTTGCTCTCGTCGATGAGGTTGACCGCCCAGGGCCGGTCCGCGGGCAGCGGGATGCCGTTGGTGCCGTAGGTGTACGACAGGTGGGCCACTGTGGCGCCGCCCGCCTTGAGCAGGGTGGGGCGGGCCGCCTCCGCGGCCGTACGGGCGGAGCCGGCGTGGCGGACGCCCGCCTTGTCGAGGGCGTCCAGGGTGCGGCCGAGGCCTGCGGCGCCGTCGTCCAGGGTGTGGTTGGAGGCGGTGGAACACGAGTCGTAGCCCGTGGCGGCCAGCGCGGTCGCCACCTCGGGCGGCGACTTGAAGGAGGGGTAACCGGTGTAGGGGCCACCCTCCTTGCCGTACACCGTCTCCATGTGGCAAATGGCCAGGTCGGCCTTGGAGATGACGGGCTTGACGCCCGCGAGCATGGGGCGGAAGTCGTAACCGGTGCCGCCGGCGTCCGCCTGGGCCTGCCGGATGATCGAGGCGTGCGGCAGGACGTCGCCGGTGGCCACGAGCGTGAACCCGCGGTCGCGCGCGGCGGCGCCGCCCGCCGACACGGGCGCGGTACGGGCGGCCTTCTGCGGGCGGTCGGCCGCGGCGGGTGGCTCGGTACGCGCACCGGCGCAGCCTGCCGTCGTGGAGAGGAGGACGGCGGCCACCGCCACCGTGGTCCGTCGCATGGGTGTGGTGGTCATCAGCCGGACTCCGTGGGGCTCGGGATGCTGGGGAGGGGCGGGTGCTCCCGTGAATCCCTACGGAGAATGCGGATCCGACAATCCTTAAATACACAAAATCATACAAATGCACTGATTCCGTGACATATTCTCCGGACGACCGTTCGCCGCACCGTTCGCCGCTCGGTGTGACCGCTCGTCGCACACCCCGGTGCGGCGCCTGTCCCCACGGGCCCGGATGCGTTCGTATACGCGTCGAGGTCGAGTACGGCGCGGAAGGGTGTGACGATGACGACGGCGACCACCGACGAGCGGGCCCTGGAGGATCTTCAGCGGGAACACGGCCCCGCGCTGCTGAGCTTTCTGCTCGGCCTGACGTACGGCGACAAACAGCGCGCCGAGGACCTGCTCCAGGAGACGCTGGTACGCGCGTGGCAGCACCCCGAGGCGTTCGAAGCCCCCTACGAGTCGATGCGGCCATGGCTCTTCACGGTCGGCCGGCGGCTGGCGATCGACGCGCGGCGCTCCCGGATGGCCCGCCCCACCGAGATCGGCGACGGCGTGCTCGCCGGTACCCCGGACCCCTCCGACGTCACCGAGTCCGCCGTCGCCGCGCTGGACGTACGAGCGGCGGTACGGGAGCTGAGTCCCGAGCACCGGGCGGTGCTGGTGCGGATCTACTTCGACGGCCTCTCGGTGAAGGAGGCCGCCGCGGATCTGGGTATACCGGCCGGGACGGTCAAGTCGCGGTCGCACTACGCGCTGCGGGCGCTCGGCCGGTGCCTGCCGGGCTACAGCCGGACGTTCTCCGGCTCGCTTCCGGGCTGACCCCTCCCGCCCCACCGCCCTCTCCGGGCACCTCGCCGCCCGTGCGTCACGGTCCCGGGCGGAATGTAGGCGAAACCACACCGCCGAGTTGAGCAAAGAGCGGCCATGGGCCGTGTCTGACGGTAGAGGCTCGTCGTCGAGGACCACACGCGCACGCGGAACATCCGGGAGAAGGTGGGAACGTTGCGGCCCGAGAGCACGAACGGCACCGGTGGGGGCGGGGGGCTGGCCGTCCCGATGGCCTGGCTGTGTGCCGAGTACATCGCCGATGAGCTGCTGAGAGCCGGTGGCCTGGTCGAACCCGGCTCACTGGAGTACCAGGCGGGCCGCCGGACGCTCGCGCTCACCGTCTACCTGGGCGACGGCACCGACGACGCCACCGGCCCGCGTGCCGAGGGCCGGCTGGACGAATGGCTGACGCGTACCGAGTACGGCCACCCCTGGGAGGAGTGGGTACGTGAACGGCTGGCCGCCCGGCGGGAGCACGACGGCGACGACGAGGGCCTCGCCCTCGCCCGGGAGGCCTGGCAGCGGCTGGAGGGCACCCACCTGCTCGCCACCGACCTGGGCGCCCTGTCGGCCGGCCCGGCCGCCGGGCTCACGGTCGACGAGTCGGAGGCCGTGTGGCTCCCGTCCTGGCGCCTGGGCCTCCCCCTCGGACACCTGGCGCTCCGGCTGTACTGAGCCCTGCGTGGCGGGACGGCCGCGGTGCGTGCGGGCGGGCACCGGCGTGAGCGGCGGCCGGCGCACCGGACCGGCGAGCGCACGGCCCACGCGGCGGGACCCGCCGGGGCCTACGCGGCGGGGCCGGTGAGGCGCCCGCGGCAAAACCTCGGTGCGGCTGGACCGGCCGCACCTCGGTACGCGCGGACAGGTGCAGCCCTTGGTGCGGCTGAACCGCGGAGCCTCCGGTGCGGCTGGACCGGCGCGACCTCAGTGCGGCTGGACCGGACGCGCCCGGACCCTGCCCGGCAGGTCCTGACTTCCGCCGCTGGCGAGCATCCGCACCTCGCCCTGGTCGCTTATCTCCGCCAGGACGATGCCGGTGTCGTCGGAGTAGACCGGATGCCCTCCCGCCCCGCTACGGTCGGTGCGGTGCACCAGCACGACGTCCTCCCGCCCGAAGTCCAGTTCGTAATGATCATGGATACGCATGGTTGCCTCCCGGTGAACGGTTCACCGCCTCGCACCCGCGTCCCCATACCGGGACTTTTCATTCCTGAACGGGCGACGGCGGATCGCGGTGGACACCCGCGCGGTACTTCGGGATACGGACCGTGACCTTCATCCCCGCGCCGACGCCCGTCTCGGCGACGAGGCCGTAGTCGTCCCCGTACACCTGGCGCAGCCGCTCGTCCACGTTGGACAGGCCGATGCCGGACGTCGGGGGGCGCTCCCCCGCGAGGACGGCGCGCAGGACGTCCGGTTCCATTCCGACACCGTCGTCCTCGATCGTGACGACCGCCTCGGCGCCCGCGTCCTCGGCCGCGATCGTCACCCGGCAGGTGGTGCGGGAGTCCTCCAGGCCGTGCTTGACGGCGTTCTCGACCAGCGGCTGGAGGCAGAGGAACGGCAGCGTCACCGGCAGCACCTCGGGCGCGACCTGGAGGGTCACCTGCAGGCGGTCCCCGAACCGCGCCCCCGCGAGCGCCAGGTACTGCTCGATGGAGCGCAGCTCGTCGGCGAGCTGGGTGAACTCGCCGTGCCGCCGGAACGAGTACCGGGTGAAGTCGGCGAACTCCAGCAGCAGCTCCCGGGCCCGCTCCGGGTCGGTGCGGACGAAGGAGGCGATGGCCGCGAGCGAGTTGAAGATGAAGTGCGGGGAGATCTGGGCGCGCAGGGCCCGGATCTCGGCCTCGATCAGCCGTGTACGGGAGCGGTCGAGCTCCGCCAGCTCCAGTTGCACGGACACCCAGCGGGCCACCTCCGTCGCGGCCCGCACCAGCACCGCCGACTCGCGGGAGCCGTACGCGACGAGGGCGCCCAGCACCCCCTCCTCGCCGGTCAGCGGCGCGATCACCGCCCAGCGCAACGGGCAGTCCGGTTCGTCGCACGCCGCGCGCACACTCTGGCCCCGCCCGGAGCCGAGCACCTCCGCGACCCGCTCCACCACCTGGTCCCGGTGGTGGTCACCGCCGGGACCGTCCCAGGCGAGCACGGCCGTGCGGTCGGTGAGGCAGAGCGCCTCCGTGCCGAGCAGCGACCGCAACCGGCGGGCGGCCTTGCGCGCGGTGTCCTCGGTGAGCCCGGCGCGCAGCGGCGGAGCGGCGAGGGACGCGGTGTGCAGGGTGTGGAAGGTGGCGCGTTCGACGGGGGTGCCCAGGTCCTGGACGTCCTTGCCGGCCCGTCGCGCGGTGAGCCGGCCGAGCGCGAACCCGGCGGCGAGGAGGACGGCTCCCGCCGCGGTCAGGGCCGCGAGGGCGATGCCGGTCGCGCCGCTCACCGGCCGGCTCCTTCGGGCTGTCCGGGTGGCCGGGGGCGGCCGGCCAGGTCCTCCGGCAGGTGCAGCCGGGCCAGGATCGCCGGGGTGCCCGCCGGTACGCGGCCGGGTGTGGCGAGCGAGACGGCCACCATGGTCAGGAACCCGAGCGGCACGGACCAGAGGGCGGGCCACGCCATCAGGGTGTGCGCCCACCCCTTCGGGGCGAGCCCCGCGCGGGTCGCCATCACGGCCGTGAGCGCCGCCCCTCCGCCCACCACCAGACCGGCCATCGCGCCGGGCGGGGTGAGCCGCCGCCACCATATGCCCAGCACCAGTAGCGGGCAGAACGAGGACGCCGACACGGCGAACGCCAGGCCCACGGCGTCGGCCACCGGCACGTTCGTGGCCACCAGGCTGACGGCCAGCGGCACCGCCATGGCGAGCACGGTCGCCAGCCGGAAGTGCCGTACCCCGCGCGAGGGCAGCACGTCCTGACTGAGCACCCCCGCGACCGACATGGTCAGGCCCGACGCGGTCGACAGGAACGCCGCGAACGCCCCGCCCGCCAGCAGCGCGCCGAGCAGCTCACCGGCCGTCCCGCCCACCACCCGGTCGGGCAGGACGAGCACGGCGGCGTCCGCCGCACCGGTCAGGGTGAGCTCGGGCGCGTAGATCCGGCCGAGGGCGCCGTACACCGGCGGCAACAGGTAGAAGCCCCCCACCAGCCCGAGGACCACGAGCGTGGTGCGGCGGGCGGTGCGCCCGTCGGGACTGGTGTAGAAGCGGACGGCCACGTGCGGCAGCCCCATGGTGCCGAGGAAGGTGGCGAGGATCAGCCCGTACGTGGCGTACAGCTGGTGGCCGTCCCGCCCGTCCGCCAGCGGCTGGGACCAGCCGAGGGGATCACCGCCGGTGGCGGCGCGCTCGGGGACATGCGCTCCGGCCGGGAAGCTCAGCGTGGTCCCGGCCTCGATACGGTGTCCGCCCTCGCCGAGGGTGACCCGGTCCTGCTCGTACGCGGTGGAGTCGACGCGGCCGGACACGGTCAGGGTCAGCGGCGCCTCGACGTCGACGCGCACGGTGTCGTCGACCGTGACAGTGGTGTGCTCCCGGAAGACGGCGGGCGCGTCGAACCGGGCGCGCGGCGCGCCGTCCCCCCACCACGCGGTGACCAGGAACAGCGCGGGGACCAGCAGGGCGGTGAGCTTCAGCCAGTACTGGAAGGCCTGGACAAAGGTGATGCTGCGCATCCCGCCCGCGGCGACCGCGCCCGTCACGACGACCGCGACGACCAGCCCGCCGACCCAGTCGGGCGCGCCGGTGAGGATCTCCAGCGTCAGTCCGGCGCCCTGGAGCTGTGGCAGTAGGTACAGCCAGCCGATGCCGACGACGAACAGGCTGGCCAGCCGGCGCGCCTGCGGTGACTCCAGGCGGGCCTCGGCGAAGTCGGAGAGGGTGTACGCACCGGAGCGGCGCAGCGGGGCGGCGACCAGCACCAGCAGGACGAGGTAGCCGGCGGTGTAACCGACCGGGTACCAGAGCATCTCGGGGCCCTGGAGGAGGACCAGGCCGGCGATGCCGAGGAACGAGGCGGCGGAGAGGTACTCCCCGCTGATGGCGGCGGCGTTGAGCCCGGGGCCCACGGTGCGGGAGGCGACGTAGAAGTCCGAGGTGGTGCGGGAGATGCGCAGCCCGAGCGCGCCGATGAGCACGGTCGCGAGGACGACGGCGCTGACGGCGGCCACCGCGTAGGTCTGGTTCACGTCCGGTCCATGCGGGTTCAGCGGCCTTCGACCAGGCCGGTGAAGTCGCGCTCGTTGCGTTCGGCACGGCGGACGTACCAACGGGCGACGAGCCAGATCAGCGGGTACGCGCCGACACCGAGGGCGGCCCACACGAAGGGCGGGGCGGCGCCGTGGCCCAGCGCCGTGGGAAGCGTGAACAGCAGGGGCAGCGAGCCGACGAGCAGCGCGAGGGCGACGAGGGCGTAGAGGGCGGCGCGCAGTTGGCTGCGCATCAGGGAGCGTACGTAGGTGTGACCGAGGGTGGTCTGCTCGCTGATCTCGGAGCGGGCGGGCGCGTGGCCGGGGGGACGACGAGCGGAGCGTGGCACGCCGGTGACCGTCTCGCGGCGGGGGCGGCGCGCGGGCGTTGGCTCTACGGGCATCGGCGTCCGTGGGTGGGCTCGCTGGGGCGGCTGGTTCGGATGGTGGAGTCTACGCAGAAGCCATTACCGAAGGTAGACCCCGGTTCGGGCCGGACGCACCGGCCCGCACGGACAGGAGCCCAGGCCGGGCGCCGGCCGACGGTCGGGGCGGTCGGTCGGCCGGCAGGCAGGCCGAGGACCGGTCGGCAGGCGCCGGGCAGCGGGGGCGGACGCCCGGGGACGCACGGGCAGGCGCGGACCGCCGGGGGCGGACGGCCGGAGACGGACGGCAGGCGGCCGGGCAGCCAGCGGCAGACGGACAAGGACTGGGCCGAGGGCCCTACAGCCAGGGACGGACGGCCAGGCGCGTACCCGCCGGGGGCACGACCGCCCGGGGGGCACAACCGCCGGGGGCGCGCAGGTGAGGGCAGGCGTTCGAGCGTCGGTCAGCCGCGCGCCTGGCGCATCAGCAGGTCGCGCAGGTGGCGGGCGTGACGGCGGCTGACGGCGAGCTCGGCGCTGCCGACCCGTACGGTGGTCGTCCCGGCGTCGAGGCGCAGTTCGTCGATACGGCGCAGCGCGACGAGATGACTGCGGTGGATGCGTACGAAACCGCGCGCCGCCCACCGCTCCTCCAGCGTGGACAGCGGGATGCGGACCAGGTGGCTGCCCGCGTCGGTGTGCAGCCGGGCGTAGTCGCCCTGCGCCTCGACGTACGCGATGTCGTCGACGGCCACGAACCGCGTCACGCCGCCCAGCTCCACGGGGATCTGCTCCGGCGCGGTGGGGGTGATCGCGGGCTCCGCGAGTTCGCGGACGCGGCGCACCGCCTCGGCCAGGCGTTCCTTGCGGACCGGCTTGAGGACGTAGTCGACGGCCTTCAGGTCGAACGCCTGGAGCGCGAACCCCTCGTGGGCGGTGACGAACACGATCAGCGGAGGCCTGGCGAATCCGGCTATCAGCCGTGCGATGTCGAGGCCGGTGAGGCCCGCCATGTGGATGTCGAGGAAGACGACGTCGATGGCGCCCTCGCCGTCGGGTCCCGCTTCCAGGGCCCGCCCGATGCGGCGGAGCGCCTCGGTCGCGTCGGTGGCGCCCTCCGCGCTGCGCACCCGCGGGTCGGAACGGAGGAGGTACAGCAGTTCTTCGAGAGCGGGCTTCTCGTCATCGACGGCCAGTACGCGCACCATGGTGCGGAGTGTAGGGGTGCGGCGATTGAGCGAGAAACGGCTCGGATGCGTACTGCAGGGCGTAAGGCTTCAGGGAAGCACACGGCATCGCACGCGTACGCGGGAAGGAGGCACCCCATGAGTCTGCGGGAGCGGCATCACGATGTCGCCGCCTATGCGCTGGGCGTGCTGGAACCGGCGGACGTCCTCGCGTGCGAGGAGCACCTGACGCGGTGCGCGGCCTGTGCGGCCGGGCTCGCGGACTTCGCCTTCACCGCGTCGGTGCTCGCCCAGCTGGCGGGCCGGGAGCCGCCGCGGCCCACGGGGGCGCCACGGGCTCCGGCGGCTCCCGCGGGGCGCCAGAGGGCGCGTCGTCCACGCCGGCTGCGGGCGCGGCGGTGGCGGTCGGGTGTGGTCGGGGTGGCCACGGCGCTGGCCGTCGCGGTGCCCGGCGCCGTCCTGTTGGCCGGTACGGGCGCGGACGCCGGCGATCCGGGGGTGCGGCGGGTCGCGGCGACGGACGCGGCGACCGGGGCGTCGGCGTCGGTGTCACTGCGGGACCGGGAGTGGGGTACGGAGGTGGCGCTGCGGGTCGCCGGGGTGCGGGAGCCGCACGTGTGCGAGCTGTTCGTCGTCGGGACGGACGGCCGGTCGTGGCCAGTGATGACGTGGGCGACGGACGCGGGCGACGAGCCGTTCATGGAAGGTGGCACAGCGCTGCGGATCGGTGAGATCGAGCGGCTGGAGGTGCGGACCGTGCACGGTGAGCGGCTGGTGTCGGTACGGCCCTGAGCGACGGGTTACTTCAACAGGCGGGACAAGCGCCGGTCGGCGAGGGGTTTGCCACCGGTCTGGCAGGTGGGGCAGTACTGCAGCGCCGAATCGCTGAACGACACCTCGCGGATCGTGTCGCCGCAGACGGGACACGGCTCACCGGTACGGCCGTGGACGCGCAGCCCGCTCTTCTTCTCGGCCTTGAGGCGGCCGGCCGCCAGCCCGTGCGAGCGCTCCACGGCCTCGCCCAGGGTGGTGCGCATCGCTTCGTACAGCGTCGTCATGTCGGCGTCATCGAGGTTCCGCACGGGCTTGAAGGGCGACATCCGGGCGGCGTGCAGGATCTCGTCGCTGTACGCGTTGCCGATGCCCGCGATCAGGCTCTGGTCGCGCAGGGCGCCCTTGACCTGGCGTCGTTCCCCGGCGAGGAGGGCGGCGAATGCGTCACGGTCGAAACCGGGGGCGAGCGGGTCCGGGCCGAGGCGGGCGACGCCCGGGACGTCGGCGGGATCGTGGACGAGGTGGACGGCGAGGCGCTTGGCGGTGCCCGCCTCGGTGAGGTCGAAGCCGTCGCCCCCGGTGAGCGCCACGCGCAGCGCGAGCGGCCCCTTGCCGGGGCGGGGCGGTCCGGAGGGCAGGACGTCGCGCCACTGGAGCCAGCCGGCCCGCGCGAGATGGACCAGCAGGTGGAGCCCGTCCGCCTCGATGTCGAGGAACTTGCCGTGCCGGCCGACGGCGGTGACGGTGGCGCCGTCGAGCGCGGACAGCGGCGGGTCGTACGTCTTGAGGACACTGATCGCGACGGGCAGGGCGCGGGCGATCTCCTTGCCCACCAGGTTCTCGTCGAGGAACTCTCGCAGGGCTTCGACCTCGGGCAGCTCGGGCATGGTCCCAGCCTGCCGCAGCCCCGCGTGGTGCGCCGCCCGGGGCCGGGCGCCGGTCCGGCCGGCCGCGCCGCCCGGCCACCATTCCGGCCCGGCGGTGGGCCGTTCGGCTCGGTGATCCGGCCCACCCGCCCTTGGAGCCCGGCCCACCGGTGATCGGTTCGGCCGCTTTTCCAGCTCGGTCCGGCCCACGTCCGGTTCGCGTGTGGCCGACCTCCGGTCGGCATCCGGTCGGCGTCCGGCCAGGCAGTCTTCCGGCGGTCCGGTCGGTTGCGCGGCCCGGCCCGGCGGGCTTCCGGCTCGGGCGCGCCGGCCGGGTCAGTCCGGGCCGTCGGTGATCTTGACCAGGTCGGCGAGTTCGCCGGCCATGGCCGCGGCGAGCCGGTCCACGTCCGGTACCGCCTTGCCGTCGGCGACGAGCCCGATGTGGACACGCCCGTCGTACGGGGACATCGCCACGGCCAGGGCCTGGCCGCGGGCGAGCGGGGCCATGGGGTGGAGGGCTCGCAGCGGGCAGCCGCCGAGGGAGAGCGTGGAGCGCGGCAGCGGCACATTGGTCACCAGGACGTCGAAGAGCATCCGCGCCGCTCCCTGGGCCAGTGGGGCGCCGAACCGGTGGGCGAGCGGCGGCAGCTGGTCGGCGAGCACGGTGAGGGCCCCGGCCCCGCGGCTGGGCCCGGCGGCCTTGTTGCGGTCCATGCCGCGGCGTACGGAGCCGAGCCGGCTCAGCGGGTCGGGGTCGGAGAGCGGCAGGTCCAGGAGATACGCGGAGAAGGTGTTGCCCGGGCCGGGCGGGCCGCCGGGCCTGCGCCGGGAGACCGGCACCAGGGCACGCGGGTCGTCGGCGGGCAGCGGCTCGCCCCGCTCCAGCATCCAGTGGCGCAGCGCCCCGGCGACGACCGCGAGCAGGACGTCGTTGGCGGTGCCGCCCGTGACCCGGCGAACCCGCCGCACCTCCTCCAGGTCCAGATCGGCGGTGGCCAGGCGCCGTGTCCCGCTTGAGTCGGCGGTGAGCGCGGGCGCGCCGCACGGGTCGAGGCGACTGGCCCGTACGACGGAGGCGCCGACGCCCAGGGCGCGGCCGAGTTCCTCGATGCGGGCGCGTGCGGCGTCCGCGACGTTCAGCGGGCCGGGCAGCCAGGAGCGGGGCGGCACGGGACGTGGGCGACGGCCTCTCGGGCGGGCGCCGGCGATCTGGTCGAAGATCCCGGCGCCGATGGCGACCGCGCGCATCCCGTCGGCGAGGGCGTGGTGGAGCTTGACCAGGACCGCGAAGGGCCCGCCGGGCTCCCCGGTCAGCAGGTACATCTCCCAGGGCGGCAGCCCGCGTTCGAGGGGGCGCTCCATCAGCTCACCGGCGAGCCGGGTGGCCCAGGCGGTGAACCCGCCGGCGGCGTCCGCGTCCGGCAGCCGGACGTGGTGGACGTGGCGGCGCACGTCGAAGGTCGTGTCGATGCTCCAGGCGGCGCCGCCAACCGGCAGCAGTACGTCGCGGACCCGCGTCCGGAGCCGGGGGATGGCCGCGGCGCGCTCGGCCAGCAGACGGAGGACGTCATCGGGGTCGCCGGGACCGGGGTCGAAACGGGCAAGAGCGCCCAGGTGCATGGGGTGATCGGTCGTTTCGAGGTGCCAGAAGGCCAGGTCGAGTGGTGCCAGCAGCTCACTGCTCAAGAGATCCCCATGTCGTGGGAGGGCCGTCGAAGGCTACGGAAAGCAGTCAAACGTGCGCGTTCGGTCACGGTCAAGGAGGATCCGCTCACTTCGCGTCGACAACCGACGTCCAGGGGATCTCGGCTCGGCCGGAGAGGGTGAACTCGCACCACACGCACTTGCCGGTGCCGCGCGACTCGACGCCCCACACGTCGGTGAGCCGGTCCACCAGGAGCAGCCCCCGGCCCGAGACACCCGACAGCCCCGCCTCCCGGCGGCGGGGCAGGGCGCTGGAGCGGTCCTCGACCTCGACGCGGAGCCGCCGTTCGTGTCCGGACAGCATACGGAGGGTGACGATGGCCCCGCCGTCGGTGTGGAGCAGTGCGTTGGTGATCAGTTCGTCGGCGACCAGTTCGATCTCGTCGGCCCGCTCCCCCGCGCCCCAGGCGCGTACCGCCGCACGGGTCATGTGCCGGGCCGAGCTGAGCGCCTCCGGGTCGCTCTGGGCCACATGCTGCTGGAGCCGCCCGCCGGCCTGCGGGGTGTAGCCGCCCTTGCGGCGCAGCAGCAGTATGGCGACGTCGTCGTCCCCGCCGCGCTCGTCGACCACGTCGCACATGTGGTCGGCGAGCTCCTGGAGGTCGTGCGGCCCGTTGCGCACCAGGGCCGTGAGCCACTGCATGCCTTCGTCGAGGTCGGCGCCCGGCTCCTCGACGAGCCCGTCGGTGTAGAGCAGGAGGGCCTGCCCCGGGTCCAGTTCCAGGGTGCCGACGGGGTAGTCGAGCTGCCCGAACTCGGCCGACAGCCCCAGCGGCATCCCGCCCTCCACCGGCACCCGGCGGCAGCTGCCGTCGGTGTCCCGCAGCAGCGGGTCGACATGGCCCGCCCGTACCACCTGGACGACGCCCGTCGCCAGGTCGGCCTCCAGATACGTGCAGGTGGCGAAGCGGTCGGTGTCCAGTTCGTGCAGGAAGGACGAGGCCCTGGCCATCACGGTGGCGGGCGTGTGCCCCTCCGCCGCGTACGCCCGCAGCACGATGCGCAGCTGCCCCATCACGGCCGCGGCGTGGGTGTCGTGCCCCTGGACGTCTCCGATGACGGCGCCGACCCGTCCGCCGGGCAGCGGGATGATGTCGTACCAGTCGCCGCCGATGTCCCGGCCGAGCCGGGCCGAGCGGTAGCGGACCGCGATCTGCGCACCGGGGACCTCGGGGATCCGGCGCGGCAGCATGGCCTGCTGGAGCCCCTCCGCGAGGTCGTGCTCCTGCTCGAAGAGCATGGCGCGCTGGAGGCTCTGCGCGATGCTGCTGCCGAGCGCGACGAGGACGTTGCGGTCCTCCGGGGAGAACTCGTCCTTGTCGCTGTAGAGCAGGCCGAGCGCGCCGATGGGGCGGGCCTGCGCGATCAGCGGCAGATACGCGGCGGAGGTGATCCCGAGCCCGCTGATGTGGGGCCAGAGGACCGGGTAGGAGCCGGCGAAGTCGTCGGGCGACTCGATGAAGCGGGGCGCGAGGGTGCGGACCACCTCACTCATCGGGTACTCCTCGTCCACCCGGGTGTACCGGGTGCCGGGGACGAAGGAGCCCTCGGGCCCGTCGGCGACCAGATGGATGCGGCCCGCCTCCAGCAGCCCCATCACCACACTGGTGGCGCCGAGGTGTTCCAGGCCGTGCGAGTCCTTGAGCACGTCGATGACGTCCTGGACGGTCCGGGCGTGGGCGAGGGCGGCCGTGGTGGACTCCACGACGCTGGTCTGGCGCCGCCGTTCGTCGTTCACCTCACGCCGGGCGGTGGACTCGGCGAGCTCCTGGGTGGCGTCCCGGACGATGCCGATGATGCGGCGCGGGCGGCCGGTCATGTCCCGCCGGATGAAGCCCTGGGTGTGCGTCCAGCGCAGACCACCGTCACGGGTGCGAATGCGGAAGTAGGTGCCGTAGTGCGCGCCGCCGCTCTTGAGCGCCTGGGCCACCATTCCGTCGAGGCGGACGGACTCGCTCGGGGGCACCCGGGAGGCCAGGCTCTCCGGCCGCCCGTCGTACTCTGTGACGTCCATCTGGAACACGTCGAGGGCGGCCTCGTCCATGTGCATCAGCCCTGTGTCGAGGTCCCAGTCGAAGCTGCCCATGCGGTTGAGAGCCAGACTCAGATCCGGGTGGGCGGGCCAGTCCTCGGGAAGCGACAGGGCATCCGCTGCCGGATCAACCATGGAGCCACTCTGCCATCATTTGTCGGGTTTTTCGACTGTTCGCGATGCCATCAGCCCTCGTAAAGCTCCGGCCGGAGTGGCATACCCTCCGCCTCGCCCCCCGTATCCGGGACTCCGGGATCAGGGACAGCGTCAAGGCCGTCGGGGACGGTGGGACCGTCGGGCACGCCCGGACCGCCGGGGCCGCCGCCCTGCCCAGGGGCCGCCGGGGCGTCCGGAACAGTCGCGTCCGGAACGGTCGGGGCGCCCCGGGCGTCCGGAGCGGCGGGCCCGTCCGGAATGGTCGCGTCCGGGGTAGTGGGGACGTCCGGGGGGGTCGGGGCCTCCGGGGCGCCGCCGGGCCCGTCCGGCGCGGGGAGGACCGGGGGCGGCGGGGGCGGGGGTGGCGTGGGGCAGCCGGGCGGGACCGTCCGGCTGCCGCCGATCGACGTGGGGCAGTCGGTCGGCGCCACGGCCCCGGAGTCCTGGGGCCGCGTCGCCGCCGCGGCCGCGGCCGC
>NZ_BAAASR010000018.1:518513-601721 GCF_039532985.1 Streptomyces gobitricini
CGGCCGCGGCCGCGAGGTCACGCTCACCGGGGGCGTAGGGGGGTGGCGCCTCGGGGCGCCTGTCCCGTGCGGCGCCGGTGCCGGTGAGGCGCTCAAGCCAGGTGTTGTTCCGGAGGTCCACGATGATGAGGCTGTGCACCACCTGCTGCGTGGGGGTGACGATCACGACTCGCCCGGGGTGGTAGCCGGCCCATGGCGCGGTCCTGCCCGCGGCGGCACCGGCGGCCGCGTCGGCACCGTCCGCACTCCCGGCGAGGCCCGGTGACCGCAGCGGGCCGCCACAGCCGCACCGCACCCTCGGCGCGCCGTACTGGTCGACCAGGACGGCGGTACCGGCCTGGAGGACCGCCGGGTACGGCACGGCCGAGCCGTCGCGGTAGCCGTGGCCGGTGACCCGGGTGTCGGCGCGCAGCACCACGGGGGTGAGGTCGCGCAGCCAGGAGGCGATTCCCGCCCGGCCGATGCCGGCGGCCTTCGCGAAGGCTTCCGCCCTGGCGTCGTCGGCGGTCAGCAGGCCGGCCTGCCGCTCGACGTCGCAGCTGGGAGCGGAGGGCGTACCGCCGTAGAGGCCGGGCGTGGACCCGGGGACGGTGACCGGGCCCCGCCCCTCCCCCGCCTGCCGAGGGGGTGCGGCGGGCCCGCCCGGTGACGAGCGGACCGTCGACGCGGTGAACGGGTGGGGCACCGGCGCGCCGGCCGGCTGGAGGCGCACCCCGCGCGGGTCCACCACCGCCGCCCCGCTCGTCTCCGCCCTGCCCCGGTCGCCGCCGCCCGGGCCGCCGCAGCCCGCGATCAGCAGACCGGCGGCCAGCAGCAGTACGGCCGGCGCGGCGGGGGCGGAGGAGGCGGAGAGGGCAGGGGGGACGGCGGTGGCGGGGGTGGCGTTCCGGCGGCGACGTATCGGTGAGCGCACGCGAACCTCCTTCTGTGGTTCCTGTCTGCCGGATCACGCGACGGCCCGCAACCCGGAGCGCCACCCGCACCACGGACTTGAACATGTTCAAAGAGAACCTTACGCTCAGCGGACTGAACACGTTCAAGAAAGGGGGTGGTGCGGCGTGTCCGTCCTGGTCGGCCTGATCGTGACGCTCGGCATGCTGGTGATCGTCCCAGCGGGACTCCGCCTGATGAACGCCCCGGACCTGGCGGCCACAGGACGCGTATGGCCACTGTTCGCCGTGCCGGGGGCCATCTGCCTGTGGCTGCCGCGCGGCGCCACGGCCGCCGCGCTCGCGGCGGGTTACGCGCTGGGCACCGTCCTCCTCGCCCTGCACGCCCCGCGCCGCCTGCTCCGCACGCGCTCGGTGGCGCCCGCCGAGGTCGCCGTGCTGACCGCCCTGGTCAGCCCGTCGGTCGCCGCACTCGCCCTGGTCGCCGAACGGCTGGGGCACCGGCTCTTCGGCTTCGGACTGGACATCCTCGCGCTCACCGTCCCCCACTTCCACTTCGCCGGCTTCGCCGCCGCCCTGGTGGCCGGACTGGTCTGCCGCGCGGTGGACCGCCCGGCAGCCCGCTTCGCCGCGCTCAGCGTGCCGCTCGGCACCCTGCTGGTCCTTCTGGGCTACTTCCTGAACGACTGGGCCGAACTGGCCGGCGCGCTCGTCCTCACCGCCGGCATGTGGACCGTCGCCCTGCTCACCTGGCGCGACGTCGCCGACGGAGGGCACGACCGGCTCACGCGCGTACTGCTCGGCGTCTCGGCCGCCGTCCTGGTGGCCACCATGCTGCTCGCCCTGAGCTGGGCACTCGGCGAGGCGACCGGCCTGCCCCACCCCGACCTGGCCTGGATGGCCGCCACCCACGGCCTCGGCAACGCCCTCGGTTTCGCCCTCTGCGCGGTACTGGCCTGGCGACGGCTCGAGGAGACCAAGGAGACCCCGGCATGACCCGCCCGACCCGACAGACCCGACAGACCCGGCTGACCCGGCTGACCCGGCTGACCCGGCTGGCCAGGCTGCCCCGCCTGGCCAGGCTGCCCCGCCTGGCCCGCGCCTTCGGCACCCCGGCCACCACACCGGCCGCCCTCTCCGGCTTCACCTACCCGGAGGTCGGCGCCACCCGGACGCTCCCCCTGCCCACCGGTTACCAGCACCTGCGCCACCGGGCCCTGATCGGGCACGGCCGGAACGCCTTCGAGACGGCGGGCGCGGCCGTCACCACCTGGGCCATGCACCGCCGGTCCGGCGCCCGGGTGCGGGCCGGGTCGGCGCGTGCCGAACCGGGCACACCGGTGGAGATCGCGCTCGGCGCGGGACCGCTCCAGGTCGGCGTGCCGTGCGAGGTGGTGTGGGCGGCGTACGACGAGGACCGTGTCGGCTTCGCGTACGGGACCCTGGCCGGGCACCCGGAGAGCGGTGAGGAGTCGTTCGTGGTCGAGCGGCGGCCCGACGGCTCCGTCTGGTTCACGGTCACGGCGTTCAGCCGGCCCGCCCGCTGGTACACCCGGGTCGCCGGGCCCGTCGTACCCGTGCTCCAGCGCGCGTACGCCCGGCACCTGGCCCGTACCCTGCGAAAGATCGCCACGGGCTGAGAGACGGCCGATACTGGGACCGATGGAGTGGTTCTGGTTCACATCGTCCGACTACTGGCTGAGCCGACTGGTCTTCCAGCGGGCACTCGCCGGGGTCTACCTGGTCGCGTTCCTCTCCGCCGCCCTGCAGTTCCGGGCGCTGATCGGTGAGCGGGGCATGCTGCCGGTACCGGCGTATCTGCGCCGGGTCCCGCCCAGAGCGGCGCCCAGCGTCTTCCACCTGCACTACTCGGACCGGTTCTTCGCGCTCTGCGCGTGGACCGGGGTGGCGCTCTCGCTGGCACTGGTCGCGGGGGCGGGCGACGCGGTGCCGCTCGGCGTCTCGATGCTGATGTGGGCGGTGCTGTGGGCGCTGTACCTGTCCATCGTCAACGTCGGCCAGACCTGGTACGGCTTCGGCTGGGAATCGCTCCTGCTGGAGACGGGCTTCCTCGCGGTCTTCCTGGGCAACGAGGACACGGCCCCGCCCGTACTGATCCTCTTCCTGCTGCGCTGGCTGCTGTTCCGGGTCGAGTTCGGGGCGGGCCTGATCAAGCTGCGCGGCGACGCCTGCTGGCGCGACCTGACCTGCCTGTACTACCACCACGAGACCCAACCGATGCCCGGGCCGCTGAGCTGGTTCTTCCACCACCTTCCCAGGCCGCTGCACCGGGTGGAGGCCGCGGCCAACCACGTGACGCAACTCGTCGTCCCCGTACTGCTCTTCACCCCGCAGCCCGTGGCGAGCGCGGCGGCGGCGCTCATCGTCCTGACCCAGCTGTGGCTGGTGCTGTCGGGCAACTTCTCGTGGCTGAACTGGATCACGATCGTGCTCGCCCTGTCGGCCGTGGACGGCTCCCTCGTCGCCGACGCGCCCGACCTGCCGCATCCGCCGCTCTGGTACGGGATCCTGGTCATCGCCGTCACCGCTCTGGTGGTGGTCCTCAGCCGGCGCCCGGCGCGCAACCTGCTCTCGCGCCGGCAGGCCATGAACCGCTCCTTCGACCCGCTGCACCTGGTCAACACCTACGGTGCCTTCGGGACGGTCGGGCGGATCCGGCTCGAGATCGTGATCGAGGGCACGGACGAGCCGACCGTCCACCCCGGCACCCTGTGGCGGGAGTACGAGTTCAAGGGCAAGCCCGGCGCCGTACGGCGGCTGCCGCGCCAGTTCGCCCCGTACCACCTGCGCCTCGACTGGATGATGTGGTTCGCCGCGCTTTCCCCCGCGTACGCCCACGGCTGGTTCGCGCCCTTCGTGGAGCGGCTGCTCGAAGGGGACCGCGACACGCTGCGGCTGCTGCGGCACAACCCGTTCCCGGACGCGCCGCCGGTGCGGATCCGCGCCAGGCTGTACCGCTACCGCTTCACGACCTGGCACGAACTGCGGGCCACGGGCGCCTGGTGGCACCGGACCCATGTCCGGGAGTTCCTCCCGCCCACCCGGCTGTCCTGACCGCAGGTGAGGCCGCGGGGAAGGGCCGGCCCGTCGGAGGCCTCGGGGAACGGCGGCGCCGGCGAGCCGAGCCGAGCTGAGCGGAAGCCGACGGCGTTCGGCCCGCCCTCGCCCTCTCCGGCCCTCTCCGGCCCCGCCCCGCCGCTCGCCGCGCCGCGTCCGGCTCCCGCCCGCCCGTCCCTGTGCTGCTCCGGACGCGCGCGTGCCCCCCGCCTGGGCGGCGGGGGGCACGGGGCGCACGGTGCGGACCGGCCGCGCGGGGCGGGTCCTGGTCGGTCAGTCGATGCCGGGCAGGATGTGCGGCTCGGCGAGGTCGTCCTCGTAACCGGCCAGCCGGATCGGGGCCGAACGGGCCCAGACTTCGAGGCTGCCGAGGGTGTCGGGTCTGGCGGATCGTTCGCCGTGTTCCGCCGGCCGCTGCTCCTGCTTGATGAGTTCTGGTGTCACCGCGCACTCCTTCGTGTCGCGAACCTATGAGGACATGTACTGCCGTCGGTCGCGGTGGCGCCGGTACTCGGGCGGAAACGCAGCCTTGGTGGCAGGCTTGTCCCCGGGGCCCGCCTGAGGGGGTTTCGTGGATCCCTGGCGGCGAGCCGTTCGCCTCAGAGTAACCAAATGAGCGCGCTTCCGCTCGATGGAACGCGTCACATAGTCAGGTTCCGGACACGTTGCCCGCTTCCGGACAAGGCGCGGCGGACCTGTGACGCTCACCACTTGGAGGGCGCGTAGTCCTTCAGGAAGCAGCCGTACAGGTCCTCGCCCATCTCGCCGCGCACGATCGGGTCGTAGACCCGGGCCGCGCCGTCGACCAGGTCGAGCGGGGCGTGGAAGCCCTCCTCGGCGAGCCGCACCTTGTCGGGATGCGGGCGCTCGTCGGTGATCCAGCCGGTGTCGACCGCCGTCATCAGGATGCGGTCGGACTCGAACATCTCCTGGGCGCTGGTGCGGGTGAGCATGTTGAGCGCGGCCTTGGCCATGTTGGTGTGCGGGTGGCCGGCGCCCTTGTAGCCGCGGCTGAAGACGCCCTCCATGGCGGAGACGTTCACCACGTACGTCCTGCGCGCCGAGGAAGCGGCCATCGCGGCGCGGAGCCGGCTGATGAGGATGAACGGCGCGGTGGAGTTGCACAGCTGGACTTCGAGGAGTTCGACCGGATCGACCTCGGAAACGGTCTGGATCCAGCTGTTGGTGTCGTGCAGGTCCGGCACCAGGCCGCCCGCGTCGATCGCGGTGCCGGCGGCGATGCGCTCCAGCGACGCGGAACCGCTGACCAGGGCGAGCTCCGTGACGTCCTGGGCGGTCAGGGCGTCGCCGCCGCGGGGGGACGGCAGGGCGGCCATCGTCTCCACGGTGCCGCTGCCGAAGGTGCCGATGACCTCGGCGGGCGGCAGCTCGCCCGCCGGCAGCGGGGCGGACTCGGCGGCGACCAGCTCGCTGTACGCCTGCGGTGAGCGGCGGACCGTCTGCGCGGCGTTGTTGATCAGGATGTCCAGCGGGCCCTGGGCGGCGACCGAGTCGGCGAGCGCGACGACCTGAGCCGGGTCGCGCAGGTCGATGCCGACGATCTTCAGGCGGTGAATCCACTCGTCGCTGTCCGGCATCGCCTTGAAGCGGCGGATCGCGTCGTTGGGGAACCTGGTGGTGATGGTGGTGTGCGCACCGTCCCGCAGCAGACGAAGCGCGATGTACATGCCGATCTTGGCGCGGCCGCCGGTGAGCAGGGCGCGCCGGCCGGTGAGGTCGGTGCGGGCGTCACGGCGGGCCCGGTTCTCGGCGGCGCACTTCTGGCACAGCTGGTGGTAGAACGCGTCGACCTCGACGTACCGGGTCTTGCAGATGTAGCAGGAGCGGGGTCGCTGGAGCACGCCCGCGATCTCACCGGCGACGGAGGAGGACGGCAGCAGACCCTGCGTCTCGTCGTCGATCCGTTCGGCCGAGCCGGTCGCGGTGGCCTCGGTGACCGCCTTGTCGTGCGCGGTCTTCGCGGCCCGGCGCTCCTGACGGCGGCGCTGCTTCACGGTGCGGTAGATGCCGGCGGTGGCACGGCGGACGGCGACGGCGTCCGGGTGGTCGACGTCCAGCGTGTCGAGCTCCTCGAGGACGCTCAGGCAGACGGCCAGGCGCTCGGGGTCGATTCCCGGCCCGTACGCCTGGCTCTCTTCAGTCACCGTCATGGCCGTTGCGTTCCTCGATCACTCGTATGCCACGTTTACTTTTCAAAAGCCGCACTTTACGTCAGCGGAGGGCCCGCCCGCCAAACGGACGTCCGGGTCGGTTGCCCGTCCGGTGCCGGTACGGAAACCGGTGCGGTGTCCGTCCGGTATCCGTCCGGTATCCGTCCCGGTAGCCGTCCGGTAGCCGTCCGCCGGGGGCGTACTCCCTCCCGTACGGGAGGGCAGGACGAACGTACGCGCGCCCGGGCGGCGGCGGGCCCGTCACGCGGAAGGGGGCCCGCCGCCCCTGCCGCCGTGGCCAGCGCGTCCTTCGCCGTCCCGTGGGTGGCCGTACCGTCGAGCGGCGTGGCCGCCGCGCCGCGCGTGGTGGCGCAGGCTGCCGGCCGGGCCCGGCCCGGTGCGGCCGCGCCCGGTGCGGCCCGGGGTGACCGCTGGGCGCGTCGGCAGGCGTCTTCGCCCCCGGCCGCCGGTGGCGGCGCGGTTGGCCGGCCGGCCGGCCGGACCGGCACCGGGCGGGGCGCGGGGCGCGGGCCGGGGGTGTGCGGTGGGCGTGGCCATCGGTACCGGCCCGGCGTTCACCAAGGCGGTGGCGGCGGGCTTTCCGGCCGACGCGACGTACCGCCGGACCAACGGCCGAGCCGCCCGGCGGTCGTGACGCTTGCGGCGCGGCGGGCACCGCCGCGGGCGCCCTGGCGGGCCTCCCGGCCGGCGGCGCCCCGGTTCGGTGAGCGGTCGATCGGTTAGCGGTCCCGGCACGGAGTGGCGGGCACCGCGATCGCGCCGGCGTGCGGCGTGGTGGCGGCGGGCGGGCCGATCCTCCTCACCGCCGCGCCGCCGCCGTCACAGCCGGACGCCGCCCGCCCTCAGATAGGCCAGGGGGTCGATGTCGGAGCCGTAGCCCGGCCCCGTACGCACCTCGAAGTGGAGGTGCGGCCCGGTGCTGTTGCCGGTCGACCCCGACCGGGCGATCCGCTGGCCGCTCGTGACCCGCTGCCCCTCGCGCACGGTGAGCGCGGAGAGGTGGGCGTACTGGCTGTACCTGCCGTCCTCGTGGCGGATGACGACCTGGTACCCGTAGGACCCGCCCCAGCCGGCGGAGATCACCCGGCCGCTTGCCACGGCCTTCACGGCGGTGCCGGTCGGGACCGCGAAGTCGACGCCGGTGTGGTAGCCGCTGGCCCAGGAGGAGCCGGCCTTACGGTAGGCGGTGCTGGGACCGGCGTCCACGGGCGCGCTGAAGCCGGCGGTCCGTGGCTTGGGCACGGCGGGCTTGGCGGTGACCGGCTTGGCGGGGGCCGGTTTCGCGGGGGCGGGCTTGGCGGTGACGGGCTTGGGCTTCGCGGGCTTGGGCGCCGCGGGCTTGGCGGCAGGGCGCTTCGGGGCCACCGTGGGCGGTCTCTCCGGCGCCGGCCTGGGCGCTGTGGCACGCAGCGTCAGTTTCTGGCCCGGCATGATGAGGTCGGGGTCGCTGCCGATGACCGTGCGGTTGTCCTCGTACAGGCGGTGCCAGCCACCTCGGACCTTCTCGGTCTCGGCGATGCCGGAGAGGGAGTCGCCCCGGGCCACCGTGTAGCTCTCACGCTTGCCGGGGACGGTGGTGGGGGTCGCGGGGGGCGACTGTGGCCGGGCTTCGCTCTTCGGCCGCGCCTGCGACTGCTGGCGCGCTTGAGCCTGCGCCGCCGCTCCCGTCCGCGGAGTGATGTCGGGCGCGTCGCCGCCACGGGTGAGCCCGGCCTTGACCGAGCAGCTGGGCCAGGCAGCAGGGCCCTGGCCCTTGAGCACCTTCTCGGCGATCGCGATCTGCTGGTCCCTGGTGGCGAGGTCGGCGCGCGGCGCGTAGCGCGTGCCGCCGTAGGCCTCCCAGGTCGACTGGGTGAACTGCAGCCCGCCGTAGTAGCCGTTGCCGCTGTTGATCTTCCAGTTGTTGGTCGACTCGCAGGCCGCGACCTTCTCCCAGACGTCCACCGAGGCCGCGTGGGCCGCGCCCGCTCCTATCAGCGGCAGCGCCATCCCGGCGCCGCTCGCCGTGACGGTGAGCGATGCCCGGTTGATACGGCTGGGCTGATACCGGCGGTGTCGTCCGCGTACGGCCATGGGTCGGTCCCCCCCTTGCACACGTCAGCAGCCGCCCAAGCTAGGGCCACTCGACAGGCCGTGACAAGGGGGCGCGGGGTCCGTCAAATCGCCGCACGGGAGCGCACGTTGGGCGCACAACGGTGAACGTCCTGCTCGCGCGGCCCGTACGGACGCGTGCGGGCACGGCACTCGCCCACGTAAGAAACCCACCGGGGAGGGGGCGGCGGCGTTGTGGCGGGCGGGCTGCATCATCCGGGCGGCGTTCCCGGACCGACTCCGGGGCGCGTACGCGTCGGAGCCGGAGCCAGGAGCAGGAGCCGGAGCAAGAGCCGGAGCCGGAGCCGGAGCCGGAGCCGGAGCCGGCGAACCTACCGAACGACGCGGGCTTCGCGGCGGAGCTCGGCGCGCCCCGGGGACGACTGGCCTGCGATCGTGGCGGCCGCCGCCCGGCGGGGCGTGCCCACGCCGGGCTTCGCGGCCGCCCTCGCGTTCTCCGACGCGCTGCGGGCGTCCCGGCTGCCCACCGCGCCCACGCAGGGGCAGCGCGACTTCTCCGAGGCGGGCGGCTGACGTCAGCTCGCCGGGCCGGGTTCCGGCTCCGGGCCCGGAACCGGGTCCGGTCCGGGCGGCTTGGGCACCGGGTCGGGGGCGGGCCCC
Source organism: Streptomyces gobitricini (assembly GCF_039532985.1). NCBI lineage: Bacteria > Bacillati > Actinomycetota > Actinomycetes > Kitasatosporales > Streptomycetaceae > Streptomyces > Streptomyces gobitricini. The sequence goes on from NZ_BAAASR010000018.1 coordinate 527,386, forward strand.
GGCGGCGGCGGCCCCGGGTGGGGTGGCGGCGTCGGGGTCGGTACGGGGCCGGGGGCGGGGCCCGGTTCGGGGCCGGGCGGGCCGGGCTGCGGCACGGGCGTCGGCGGGACCGGGTCCGGCGGGCCGGGCGTCGGCGACGGTGCGGGAGGCACGGGGTCGGGCGGATACGGGTTAGGGCTGGTCATGTCGCGCTCCCTCGACGGTTCGTCCGTGTTCCTTCCAGGTTCTCGCGCTGCGCGTTCCCCCGCGCGGCGGGATCACTCATCGGGTGGCTGGCCGTGCGGCGTGGGTGCGGTCAGCCGCACTGCCAGGTGAACATCGCGCGGTCGAAGCGGCGCGCGGCCAGGTCCTCGGGGCGTATCAGCCAGTAGAGGGCGCCGCAGTCGCCCCACATCATGCCGACGTCGTCATCGGTGTCGATCTGGGCGAGCAGCAGCCAGCGGAGGGCCTCATCGTGGATGCGGGGGTCGTTCCACGGCGGGCTGCCCAGAGCGCCGCGGGCCACCTCGGTCTCCACCTCGTCCTGCACGGGGTTCGCATGACCGCCGATGCGGTGCTCCGTCCCCCCGGCGTGGTCCGACAGGGCCTCCAGGAAGTCCTCGCTCCACACCGGGTGGTCGTCGGGCATCGGCGCGAACTCCCGGTAGACCACCGGGTGCCAGGGGTACGGCGCCGTCGTCTCCACCCGCGCCGTCAGCGGCACCTCGGAATACGGGCGTATCCCCGCCGGCGCCGCCCGCTCCACGAGAGCGGCGCCGGCCGGCACGTACAGCACGCGCGCACCCGCCCATGTGCCGGGCTCATCGGGCGCGACCACCGCGTGGCCGTCGTCCAGCTGCCCGTCGAAGTAGAAGAACGCCAGCGTGCCGTCCGTCGGCAGGGCCATGCCGAGGGAGCCGGAGGGGAGCGCCGCACAGTCGAACGACGCCACGAAGGCGAGCGGGCCGTGGCCCTCCCAGACGGGCCACGGCGCGTCCTCCGGCAGCTCGGGCAGCCCGCCGAGCCTGCCGGCCACCGGGTCGTCCCCGGTGGCCTGCTCCAGGCGGAGGCCCGGCCGCAGCAGGCCGGTCCACCGCTCCGCGATTCCTTCGGGCAGATACTCGCGGGCCAGCGTGCGCAGCACGTCGGGGGTGCTCTGTGTCATGGGGACGATGATGCACGTCACCACTGACAATGAGCCGGCCGCGCCCCCTTCCGGCCGCCGCCGGGCTCAGCCGCGCGCCGCCGGAACCGCCTGGGGGCTCCGCTCGGTGTCACTGCCGGGCACCGGCTGCGACGCGTCGGAGCCGAGCTCCACGATCCGGTTGGCCGCGTCGACGTGGACGACCCTCGGCACCAGCGAACGGGCCTCGGCGTCGTCGACCTGGGCGTAGCTGATGAGGATCACCAGGTCGCCGGGGTGCACGAGGTGCGCGGCCGCGCCGTTGATCCCGATGACGCCCGAGCCGCGCTCGCCCTCGATGACGTACGTCTCCAGACGGGCGCCGTTGTCGATGTCGACGATGTGCACGAGCTCGCCGGGCAGCAGGTCGGCAGCCTCCATCAGATCGGCGTCCACGGTGACCGATCCGACGTAGTGGAGATCCGCCTGGGTCACGGTGGCACGATGGATCTTGGACTTGAACATGGTGCGCAGCATGTTGGACTCCTGGAAGACGGCTCCCTGCCTGCTTTCTGCAGGTCAAGGGCGGTCTCTACTCTACAACTGGCACACGCCGGACTCGAGGGCTGTGAGGAACATCGCTGCCCTCTGGCAAGGAGGCTCCCGCCTGCACTTCCGCACGAACGAGGCTGTTATGCCGTCGCTGAGAAGCCATGCGTCAACCGCCTTGCGCCGACCGTTCGAACGGGCCCGCGCATGGGTCCTGACGTTGAGAAAAGCCGACACTGTGCACCTGTCACCTCCCGCTCGCTGTTCCCGCCTGCTCCTGACCAGGGGGCTCTTGCTCGTCGCATGCGGTTCCGGCTCCGGCTCGTCCGCGAAAATCAGGAGGCCACGCCGCTGCCGGCGGCATGGAAGGGTGCTCGACCGGGGCGCCGGGCGCCCCGGTCGAGTGCACTGCCGGTCAGCGGGTCTATCTTCGGCCTGCCGTATCCCTTCTCCGCCAGGAACCCGGCCTGGGCCATGGGGGTGGCGTTCTCGAAGAGACGGTTGAGGAGTTCTCCCTCCCATTCCACCGACTCCACTTTGGTTCCGCCGGAACGGTCGGATCGCCCCGACAATGCCCGACGCGCACCCAATCCGGTACTGTTTAATTTTCACCTACTCGCTGGATTCGTACCTCCGAGGCAGACTTCGTTTTTCTCGAAAAACAAGTAGCTTCCATGCCGCGGCAGGCCCGCACCCCATTGCACTGCGGTGGGAAAACCCGATGAACCCCGACCCACGACGCCACCGACATGCCATCTGAGCAGGGGCAATGCCCGACCGACCCGGCGCGCCGCCGTCCCGGCCGCGGCACCTCGCCAGGCACCGGATGATCACACACCGGCCTCAACCCGTGGGCCGGCGCCCTGCTCGGACCTCCTGCACGCGGCATGCCCGCATAACGCATCGGAGAGCGGCGACCGCTTCCCGTGGCGCCAAGGGACAGCGACTGGGTGCGGATCTGGCGCACGGAGGCGTCGCGGTAGGCCGTGGCCAGTTCGGCGAACCGGCCGCGCTCCTGGGCGACGCCGCCGCTGTCCCGTATCCGTGCCGCGGACCACATCCTCGTCCTGGACGCCGGCCAGGTCGTCGGCCGGGGCAGCCACGAGCAGCTCCTGCGGGACTGCTCGTTCTACCGCCGGATCTTCGCGCCCTACCTGGAGGAGCCGGCCCCTGCCGGCCCGCGCACCGTGGGCGCCAAGGAGGAGAGCCACTGATGGCGCACTTGCTGGAGGGCATCGAGGCGGACGGCTACGACCGCCGCTACCGCGACCGCGAGTTGGCCCGCCGTATCGCCCCGTACTTCCGCGGCAGGGGCGGCACGGTGGCGTTCGTGGCCGTCGCCGTGGTCGTCGCCGCGACGGCGGGCAGCGCCGTACCCCTGCTGCTGGCCAGAACCGTCGACTCCGCCCTGAACGACGACGGCGGCGGCCGGGTGGCCTGGCTGGTGACGGCCATCCTCATCTCGGGCACGATCGCCTGGCTGTTCACCTATCTCCAGGAACGGATGGCCGGAACTCTGGTCAGCGACGTCGTCCTCAGCCTGCGCCTACGCGTGTTCGAGGCGGCCATGCCACAGGGCATGACCTTCCACGACACCTACGCCAACGGTGTGGTGGTCAGCCGGGTCACCAATGACACACAGGCGTTCGCGACGCTGATCAACCTGGTGCTCAGCCTGCTCGGCCGAGTACTGATGATCGTCATCCTGCTGACCGCGCTGTTCCTGATCAACGTGCCGCTGGCCCTGCTGACGACCCTCGTCGCCGCGGTCGTCGTCGCCGTCAGCCTCGCCTTCCGGCGCGCCGCGCGCAGCGCCTCCCTGCGACAGCAGGAGGCACTGGCCGAGGTCAACGGCTATGTGCAGGAGACCCTGCGCGGCATCGCCGTGGCGCGCAACCACAGCCATCAGCAGGCCGCGCAAGCCGGACTCGACGAGGTCAACCACCGCTGGTTCCGGGCGAGCGTACGACTGAACCGCATGTTCAGCGGCATCTTCCCGCCGCTGATCTCGCTGACCGGGCTGGGCACGGTCGCCGTGGTCCTGGTGGGCGGCCATGGCGTGGACTCCGGCAGTGTGTCGGGGGGCCAGTGGGTGCTGTTCCTGGAGGCGCTGGCCCTGTTCTGGTCGCCGCTCACCAGCATCGCGTCCTTCTGGAGCCAGCTCCAGCAGGGCCTGGCCGCCGGGGAACGGGTCTTCGCGCTCGTCGACCGCGAGCCCGCGGTGCGTCAGCGCGACCGCCTCCCCGTCCCGCGCCTGCGCGGCGAGATCACGCTGCGCGACGTCCGCTTCGGCTACGACGCCCAGCACCCCGTCCTCAAGGGCGTGAGCCTGACCGTCCCGGCGGGCCGCACCCTGGCGCTCGTCGGACACACCGGGGCCGGCAAGTCCAGCCTGGTGCGGCTGATCACACGCGCGTACGAGTTCCAGGAGGGAAGGATCGAGGTCGACGGTCAGGACGTACGCACCCTGGACCTCGAGCAGTACCGGCGCTGCCTCGGTGTGGTGACGCAGACCCCGTTCCTCTTCTCCGGGACGGTCGCGGACAACATCGCCCGCGGGCGGCCGGGCGCCACCCGCGAGGACGTGGAGGCCGCCGCACGCGCGGTGGCGGAGAGAAACAGGACGCACTCGGCGGCGGCGAGGAACGGGACCCGCTCGACGACTGCGTCCTCGTCCCCGTGGACGAGCCGGACGGCGCCGCGGACCGCCCCGGACGGCAGGGCTCCGCCCGGGAGCCCGGCGACGACGAGCCACGGACCGCCGCACCCGACGCCCCCTTCCTGTACCAGTACACCTCCGGCTCGACCGGGGAGCCCAAGGCGGCCGTCCACACGCAGCGCAACCTCGTCAACGGCGGCGAGATCTACACGCGCGCCTACGGCGTCACCGAGGACGACCGCGTCCTGGCCGCCGTCCCGCTGCTGCACTCCTTCGGCATGGTCGCCGGACTGGTCACCGCTCTGCGGGCCGGGGCGCAGCTCGTTCTCCTCGGCCGCTTCACCCCGCACGGCTCCTGAGCGCCCTGGACGAGCACGCCTGCACGGTGCTGGTCGCCGCCCCCATGGCCTACGACCTGACGACACCCGCGACCGCCGGCTCCCGTCCCCCGCGGCCGCCGCGTGCCCTGCGGCTGTGCCTCTCCTCGGGGGCCGCCCTGCCGCCGGCCGTGGCACAGCGGACCAGGGAGCGGCTGGGGCTGGACGTCCAGCAGGTCTACGGCTGGACGGAGGCCGGAGTCATCGCCGCGCACCGGCCCGAGGACGGCGCCCCGGCGCGGACCGCGGCGTGGGCCGTCCCCTGCCCGGCGTACAGGTCCGTGTCGTCGACGAACACGGACGGGAGGTACCGAGGGGCGAGGAGGGGGCGCTGCTGGTCCGCACACCGGCGATGTTCACGCACTATCTCGGCCACCCCGAGGCCACCCGGCGGGCCTTCCGCGACGGCTGGTACGCCACCGGCGACGTGGCCCGCCTCGGCCCGGACGGCCACCTGCACCTGGTCGGCCGCAAGGACTCCTTCATCAACGTGGGCGGCAAGAAGGTGAACGCCCTTGAGGTGGAGCAGGCCCTCCTCGCCCACCTGTCGGTCGCCGAAGCGGTGGTGTGGGGCGAGGAGACGGGTGACACCGGCGAACGCGTACGGGCCACCGTCGTCGCCCGGACTCCGTTGCCCGCGGCGGAACTGACGTCCCACTGCCGTGCCCGCCTCCTCCCCCACCAGGTCCCCACCACGGTCGACTTCGTCTCCGCACTGCCGAAGAACCCCATGGGCAAGATCCGACGTACGGCGGTACGCGCCGCCCCTGGCGCCGACGGCAACCGCGTGTAGGGGCGCCGCGCCCGGCAAGCCAACCGGCACGCCCAGGACTCGAAAGAGGGCCCCCGCCCGGGCTTCCGTGCGAACGAGACCGTTGTGACGCCACCGACCAAGCGCCTGTTCGGACACACGCCTCGCGATGTCCAGAAACCGATGCTGACACGCCGACTCAGCTGACGCCCTATCAGGGACATGAGGAGCACAGGGATGAGTCGACGCGGCGGGGGGGGCGCCGGCCACGCCGGGCCGCGACCGTGACGACCTGTCCCTGGTCCTGATCACCCACGTCCTGGACACGGGCGCCCTGGCCCACGCCGTCACCGTCCCGGACGCGGGCGCGTTCGTGGAGCGGGGCCCGGCGCGGCGTGTGCTGACCGGGCGGCGGCACTCCTTCGCCGTCTCCATGACGCAGACCACGGTGGGCCTGGCCGCCGCCCGGCCCCCTCAGGTCACCGGTCCCGCCGCGGGTGGCGCGGGGTCGTAGGCGGCGTCCCGGGTGAGGTCGCGCAGGCGCAGCGCGGCCGTCAGGAGGTCCCGGTGGGTGGTGAAGAGGGCGTTGACGCCGAAGCGCAGCAGGTCGGGTGCGCGCATGTCGGCGATCACGCCCCGCTCGGCGAGGGCGACGACCAGTCCGCGGGCGTGCGGATGGCGCAGGGTGACCTGGCTGCCGCGGCGGGCGGGGTCGGCCGGGGTGACGGAAGTGAAGCCGAGGGGGGTGAGGAGTGCGTCCGCGCAGTCGAGGAGGAACCCCGTCAGCGACAGGCTCTTGGCGCGGACGTCGGCCAGGTCGACGCCGTCGAAGGCGGTGAGGGCCGCTTCGAGGGCGAGCAGCGACAGGACCGGCGGGGTGCCGATGCGGGCACGGGCGATGCCGGGGGCGGGCGTGTACTCCTGCGCCAGGCCGAACGGGTCGGCGTGTCCGGTCCAGCCGGGCAGCGGCGTCTCCAGGACGGCGTGGTGGCACCGCGCCACGTACAGGAAGGCGGGGGCGCCGGGGCCGCCGGAGAGGAACTTGTAGCCGCAGCCGACGGCCAGGTCCACGCCGATCGCGTCGACGTCGAGGGGCAGGGCGCCGGCCGCGTGGCACAGGTCCCACAGCGCGAGGGCGCCGGCGTCGTGGGCGGCGCCGGTCAGTGCCCGCATGTCGTACAGCTCCCCGGTGCGGAAGTCGACGGGCGAGTAACTGACGACGGCGACCCGGTGGCCCTCGGCGGCGAGGAAGCGCGGGAGGTCCGCCGGCTCCACCCGCCGTACCTCCAGGTCCCGGCGGCGGGCGACCGCGTCGGCGAGGTAGCGGTCGGTGGGGAAGTGCCCGGGGTCGGTGACCAGCAGGGGGCGGTCCGGGCGGAGCGCGGCGGCGGCGTCGAGCGCGGTGAACAGCTGCACGCTGGTGGAGTCGCCCGCGACCGTCTGGCCGGGCGCGGCCCCGATGAGCGTGCCGATGGCGTCCCCCACCCGCAGGGGCGCCTCCCACCATCCGTTCGCGTTCCAGGAGCCGATGAGGCCGGTGCCCCACTGGCGCCGCACCACGTCGTCCAGGGCCGCGGGGACGGCGGCGGGCAGCGGGCCGAGGGAGTTGCCGTCGAGGTGGACGACGTCCGGAGGGAGCAGGAAGCGGGCGCGCAGGGGCGCCATGGGGTCGTCGGCGTCGAGCCGTGCGGCTCGAGCGCGCAGGGCGGCCGGGGCGGACAGTGCGGTGGTCATCGGTGTGCGGCCTCCTCGCCCGCGCGGCCGGAGTCCTTCGGGGGGAAGGCGGCGGCCATGTCCCGGAGGGTGTCGGCGACCGCGCGGGCGCCGGGCGCTTCCGGTTCGATGAGGGTGTAGTGGCCGGTGCCGGGCAGGACGACCGTCCTGAGGTCCCGGTGCACGGCCGCGTAGTCGCCGAACTGGGTGAGCGGGACCTCCTCGTCGGCGGCGCCGTGCAGCAGCACGGTGGGGACGCCGGTGGTGCCGGCGTCGCGCAGCAGGGTGAGCGGGTCGACCTCCGGCAGCCGCTGCGCGAAGTGCGCCTGGCCGCCCAGGAGTTGGAGGGCGGCGTCGTCGCTGAGGCGGTCGCGGCGGGTGGCGGTGAGATCGGTGATCGGCGCGAGGGCGAGGACGCTCGTCGGCAGGGTGCGGGTGTGCCAGCGGGAACCGGGCGGCAGCAGCCCCCGGGCGGCGCACCACAGCGCCAGGTGGCCGCCGGAGCAGTGGCCCGCCAGGACGTAGGGCCGGCCCTGGGGCAGGGTGTCCACGATGCGGGCCACGTCGTCGAAGGTCTCGGGGTAGCCGCCCGCGCCGCCGGAGCGGCGGAAGCCGGGGAGCAGCACCTCGAAGCCCTGCCGGGACAGCCAGGCCGCGAACGGGGTCAGGTGCATGCGGTCGTAGCGCCAGTAGCCGCCGTGCAGCAGGACGACCAGCGGGGCGCCGGGGTCGTCGGACGGCCAGGCGTCGTAGGACTGGTGGGGGTGGTCGCCGTAGCGGCCGTGCACCGGTGCCAGGACCGGCTTCAGGCTCAGGACCCGCTGCTCCTCCTCGGCCGCGAAGGCGGAGACGACCCTAGACGTCACCGCGCACCTCCCACAGTTCGGGGAAGACCGGGCGGGTCGCCCGCTGCTCCAGCCAGGCGAGCCCGGCGGAGCCGGCGCTGCCGGGTTTGGCGCCCATGGCGCGGCGGACCACCAGGACGTGGTCGAAACGCCAGCGGGTGACGAGTTCGGCGATGTCGGTGAGCAGTTCGCCCAGCGCCAGGTGGGGGTGGTGCTGCGGCCCGGCGTAGATCTGCCGCCACGCCTCGGTCACCCCGGGATCGCCGGTGTACGGGCTGGTCACGTCCCGTTCGCGGACGTGGAGCGGGACGGGCAGGCCCTGCCGGTGGAGGTAGTCCAGTACCTCGTCGTACAGGGACGGTTCGCGGTAGGTCTCGGCGAGCGCCTCGTGGACGGCCGGGTCGCCGCGGTGGGCGCGCAGCAGCCGGGCGGACTTGTCACCGAGGAGGAACTCCATGTGCCGGTACATCGCCGACTGGAACCCCGACGCCTGGCCGAAGGCGGCCCGGAAGCCGTTGAACTGGGCGGGCGTCAGAGCGGCGATGGGTGCCCAGGCGCCATTGAGAGCGGTCAGCGCGCGGCGGCTGCGCGTCAGGGCGTCCAGGGCCGCGTGCAGGTCGTCCTTGGCGAAGGCCACCCGTGCCGTGCGCCACTCGTGCACGATCAGGGTGAACCACAGTTCCATCACCTGGGTGGTGACGAGGAAGCCCATCTCGTCCGGGGCCTCGGTGAGGGGGCGCTGGAGGGAGTTGAGGACGGACGCGTGGACGTACGTGTCGTAGGGGCTGGCGCCCGCGAAGGGCCGGGTCAGGGCGTCGTCCGTCACCGGCTCGTCGAGGGCGGACGTGCGGTGGTTCATCACATCTCCTAGGGGTGCGGGCGGGTCACACACCGAGGTGGGCGCCGCCGGAGGCGTCGATCCACTGGCCGGTCACCCAGCGGGCGTCGTCGCTCGCGACGAAGGAGACGACGTCGGCGATGTCCACCGGGTCGCCGAGCCGGCCGAAGGTGGAGGCCTCGGAGTAGCGGCGGCGGATCTCCGGGACGGCGAGGGTGGGGTTGATCTCCGTCTCGGTGTAGCCGGGTGCGACGGCGTTGACGGTGATGCCCCGGGGGCCCAGTTCCTGGGCGAGGGAGAGAGTGAGGTAGTCGAGGGCGGCCTTGGTCATGGTGTACGAGACGATCGCCGGGAAGGCGACGCGGGTCGCGACGGAGGAGATGTTGACGATCCGGCCGCCGTCGCGCAGGCGGCCCAGGCCGCGCTGGACGATGAAGAACGGTGCCTTGGTGTTGATCGCGAAGACGCGGTCGTAGTCGGCCTCGGTCACCTGGGCGAGGGGGCGGGGGAGGGTGATGCCCGCGTTGTTCACGAGGATGTCCAGGCCCACCAGGGCGTCCTGCTCCGCCAGGGCGGCGTCGAAGGCGGACCAGAGGGTGTCGGCGTCGCCGGGGACGCCGAGTTCGGCGTGCACGGGGAAGGCGCGGCCGCCGTCGGCCTCGATCTCCTTGACGGTCCGCTCGGCGGCCGTCCGGTCGTGGCCGTAGTGGACCGCCACCAGGGCGCCCTCGCGGGCGAGGCGGTGGCTGATGGCTCTGCCGATGCCCCGGCTGCCTCCGGTGACCAGGGCGGTCTTCCCCTCGTGGCGGGCGGTGGCGGTCATCGTGGGTCTCCTTCGCTGAGTGGTGGGCGTGGCGTGGCGTCGCCGTGCGGAGGTGGCGCGGCGTGGTGTGCGGGTCAGGCGTCGAAGTCGAGGGTGATCTCGGGGCTGAGCGGCCGGGCGCGGCAGACGAGGGTGTAGCCGGCGGCGCGGTCCCGCTCGTCCAGGGCGTACTGACGGTCCGCCGTCACCCGCCCGGACAGGACCTTCGCCCGGCAACTGCCGCAGACGCCTTCGCGGCAGGCGTACGGCACGTCGGGGTGGGCGCGCAGCAGCGCGTCGAGCAGGGCCGGGTCGTGCGGCAGGACGCTGGCCGCCCGGCGGCGACCGTCGAGCAGGGCGGTGATCCGGGTCTCCCCCGGCTCCGGTGCCGGTCCGGCCGGTTCCGGTTCGGCCGGTTCCGGTTCGGCCGGTTCCGGTTCGGCCGGTTGTGGTGGCCGCTGTGCCGTCCCACCGGTCGTGAACAGCTCCCGGCGGACGAGCGCCGGATCGGCGCCCTCCTCGGCCAGGACCCGCCGCGCGGTGTCGACGAGGCCGGGCGGCCCGCACAGTGCGTAGGTGGTGTCCGGGCCGGGGCGGGCGTCCGCGGCCACCAGCAGGCGGCGCAGCCGGGCCGCGTCGAGCCGTCCCGCGAGCGGTCCGCCGCCACCCCCCCGGTCCTCGCGGGTCAGCACGTGCAGGACGGTGAAGCGGTCGACGAACTCGTCCTTCACCTCGGCCAGTTCGTCGGCCAGCAGGGCGTCGGCGGCGGTACGGACCGAGTGGACGAGGGTGACGCGGCAGGCCGGATCCCTGCGCAGCGCGTGGGCGGCCATCGGGGCCAGCGGGGTGATGCCGGTGCCGCCCGCGAGGAGGACGTGGTGGGCGCCGGGCAGCTCCGGCAGGGCGAAGGCGCCGGTGGGCGGGGAGAGTTCGAGGTGGTCGCCGGGTGCGAGGCGGGTGGCGGCGTGGGTTCCGAAGCCGTCGGGGTCGCCCCGCTTGATCACCAGACGGAGTGTCCCGGGGGCGTGCGGGGGCGGGCAGACCGAGTAGCTGCGGCGGAGTTCGCGGTCGCCGTGGCGGTGCCGGACGACGACGTGCCGGCCGGGGTGGTGGGCGAAGACCTCGCGCAGGGCCGCGGGCACGACGAAGGTGACGGCCACCGTGTCGGCGGTCGGGTGGCGGACCTCGGTGACGCGGAGCCGGTGCCAGCGGGTGCGGGGGGAGGCGGCGGGCGGGGCGGGGGCGGTGGTGTTCACGGTGTGTGCCTCACAGCGCGGTCAGGTGGGGGAAGGGCTCGCGGCACGCCGTGCACCACAGCACCGACTGGCAGCGGGAGGGCCCGAAGGGGCTGTGCGGCCGGGTGGCCCGTGAGCCGCAGTGCGGGCAGGGCACCTCGCCGAGACCGACGAGGACCGGGCCGGGGCCGCCGGGGGCCGGGGTGACGGGCGGGGCGATGCCGTGCGCGGCGAGCTTCCGCCGGCCCTCGGGGGTGATGCGGTCCGTCGTCCAGGGTGGCGCGAGCACCTGCCGGACGCGGCCGTCGGGGTGGCCGCAGGCGGTCAGGACCTCCCGTACGGCGGCGGCGATCTCGGGCAGCGCGGGGCAGCCCAGGTAGGTGGGCGTGATCTCCACCTCCAGTACGCCGTCGGCGGCCGGGGCGACGGAGCCCACCACACCGAGCTCCCCGAGGCCGATCAGCGGCAGCTCCGGGTCCGGGAGCGCCGCCACCCGTTCGCGCACCTCCTGGGCGGAGCGGCGGGAGGTGTCCGGTACGGTCCCGCTCACCAGGTGCCCCCGGGGAACTGCCGCCGTGCCGACTGCAGTTCGGCGATGAGCGGCCCGAACTCCTCGGTGTGCAGCCCCGAGCGGCCTCCCGTGGCCGACCAGGCGGGCCGGGGCACGGTGAGCCCGGCCCCGGTGACGACCTCGGTGACCCGCCCGAGCCACGTCTCGCGCAGCGGCGCCGGGGAGGGCACCGTGCCGGAGTCGGCCAGGCGGCGCAGCACCTCGTCCTCCTCGAAGAGTTCGGCGGTGTACGGCCACACCCGTTCCAGGCCGTCGCGCAAACGGCGGGCGCTCTCCTCGGTGCCGCGCCCCAGCGTCACCGTCCAGCGGTCGGCGTGCAGCCGGTGGTAGGCGACCTCCTTGGCGGCGCGGGCGCCGAACGCGGCGAGGTCGGGGTCGGCACAGTGCGCGAGGGCCTCGTAGTACAGGACGGCGTAGTGGGTGTAGGCGAGCTGCCGGGCCACGGTCGCCGCGAAGTCGCCGTTGGGGAGTTCGGTCAGCAGGGCGTTGGTGAACTCGCGGTCCGGGCGGCCGTAGGCGAGGTCGTCCTCGGTGCGGCCGGTGCCGTCGAGCCGTCCGGCGCGGGTGAGCAGCGCGCGGGCGTGGCCGATCAGGTCGAGGGCGATGTTGGACAGGGCGAGGTCCTCGTCGATGGTCGGCGCGCGGGTGATCCACTGGCACAGCCGCTGGCCGAGGACGAGCGCGTCGTCGCCGAGGCGCAGGAGGTGCCGGGCCAGGTCGGGTGCGACGGACGGCGGTCCGCCCGGCAGGGGTCCGGGTCCCGGGCGTGCCGCCGGGGCGTCACTCGTGATGCTCACCTTCGGGGCCTTTCTCGGTCAGCGGCGGGAAGTGCTCGGGGTAGCGGTAGGGCTTGTGGCGGGCGCCCGCGAAGTACGGGTCGCGTTCGTCCGGGGAGGCCGTGTGCACGGCGTCGGAGCGGGTCACCCACACCGACAGCGGGTCGCCCCGGCGCGTGTACAGGTCGCGGGCCGCGGCCAGTGCCGCGTCCGGTCCGGCCGCGCGCACCGAGCCCACGTGCTGGTGGGCCAGGCCCCGGCGGGCCCGCACGAAAACCTCCCAGGACGCCGGTGCGCCCTCCCGTGTCCCGCTCATCCGTCCTCTCCTCCCTGCGCGTCCTCGACGGCGGCGTACGCTGCGGCGCCGTACGCGGTGGCGTACGCGGTGGCGTCGTACACGGCGGTGGCGTACGCGGCGGCGGCCTCACGGACCCAGGCGCCGTCCTCGTGCGCGGCCCGGCGGTGCGCGACGCGCTGCCGCGCCCAGTGGGTGTCGTCGCCCAGTGCCTCGCGGTAGGTGTCCCAGTCGATCGGGGTGAAGTCGTAGTGGCCGCGCTCCTCGTTCCAGCGGATCGCCGGGTCGGGCAGCGTCAGGCCCAGGCGTTCGGCCTGCGGGACGCAGGAGTCGACGAAGCGCTGGCGCAGCTCGTCGTTGGTGTGGCGCTTGATGCCCCAGGCCATCGCGCGGCGGGAGACCGCGGCGCCCAGTGCGGCGGTCCGCGCGTCCGCGCCGCCCGCCTCGGTGTCGGGCGGCCCGAACATCAGCGCCACGGCCGGCAGCCACCAGCGGTCGACCGCGTCCTGGGCCATCTCCTTCTGCTCCGGCGTCCCCTCGCACAGGGCGCGCATCAGGTCGTAGCCCTGCCGGACGTGGAACGCCTCCTCCTGGCAGACGCGGCGCATCGCCCGGGCGTACGGCCCGTAGGAGGTCCGGCACAGGGGCGCCTGGTTGATGACGGCGGCGCCGTCCGTCAGCCACGCGATGGCCCCGGTGTCCGCCCACGTGAGCGCGGGGTGGTTGAAGGTGGCGGAGGCACGCTGCTGCCCGCGGTGCAGGGCGTCCAGCAGCTCGGCGCGGTCCACGCCGAGCGTCTCGGCGGCGGAGTACAGGTACAGGCCGTGGCCGGCCTCGTCCTGGACCTTGGCGATGAGGACCGACTTGCGGTGCAGGGACGGGGCGCGGGTGAGCCAGGCTGCCTCCGGCTGCATGCCGATGATCTCGGAGTGGGCGTGCTGGGCGATCTGGCGGACCAGCATGCGGCGGTATCCGTCGGGCATCCAGTCGCGCGGTTCGATCGTCTCACCGGCGGCGACGAGCGCGTCGAAGTGCGCGGGCAGGTCGCCCTCGTCCACGGCGGGGGCGGTGGTCGGCGCGGTCACCGGGCACCGCCCGTGCGTCCGGTGACCGCCGCGGCGGTGCCGTGGCGCGGGCACCGTTCGGGGGTGCGGACCCGTACCGGCTGCCTGGGCACGCGCATCACTCCTTCGGTTCGGGACCGCCCGCGCGGGGCAGGGCGGAGCGGGTGGCTTCGTTGCGGTAAGAGGCCCCGGGCGCGGCCCGGCTATCCCCGCCGCGCGCGGTTCGGGCGCGTGACAAAGCTCACGGGCCGGCCCGGGGAGTGCGGCCCGGCCCCGTCCGCCTCTTCAGGTGGTGACAGTCGTACACCGCGCGGCGGCCGGCACGCCGAGGCGAAAGGGGAAACCATGAGCACCATCAGGGAGTTGCTGGTCGAGATCACCGGTACGGCCGAGTACGCCGACCAGGTCGGCGACGACGTCGACCTGGCCGCCAGCGGCATCGACTCCGGAGATCTGGTGCGTCTCGTGCTGCTCGTCGAGCAGCGGCTCGGCGTGGAGATCACCGCCGAGGACATGGAAGGGCTGCGCACCATCGCCGACTACGAGCGTTTCGTGGCCGGGCGCACGGTCGCCGGCGCGGGCGGCGGTGCGTGATGTGGCTGACGCAGCTGCTGGAACGCAACCGCCAGTGCCGGCCCGACCGGACCGCCCTGGTCGACGAGGAGCGCAGCGTCACCTGGGCCCAGTTCCACGACCGCACGGTCGAACTGGCTCTCGGACTGGCCGAGTTGGGCATCGGGCGGGGTGACCGGGTCGCCGTGCTCGCCAAGGACCGGATCGAGGTCCTGGAGAGCTACTTCGCGCTGGCCCGGCTCGGTGCGCTGTTCGTGCCGCTGAACCACAGCCTGGCCGAGCCCGAGGTCGCCGGCATCGTCGAACGCGTCGGCGCGGTGGCCGTCATCGGGGAGTCGGACCTGCTGGACCGGCACCCCGAGCTGCCGGCGTCGGTGCGGATCCGGCTGGCGCTGGACATGCCCGCCTTCGCGGCGCTGGGCACCCTGGCCGAGACGCGGGAGCTGCCGCAGGTCGCCGACACCGACCCGATCGCCGTCCTGCACACCTCGGCGACCACCGGGCAGGCCAAGGGGGTGACCGTCGACAGCGGGTCGTTCCGCGCGATCGCCCTCGGCTGGCTGGTGATGGCCCGCCCCACCGACGACATCGTCATGGTCAACTGCTGTCCGCTGTACCACGGCAGCATGGTCGTGTCCCTGACCTACCTGGCGGCCGCTGCCACGGTCGTGCTGATGCCCGGCTTCACGCCGCAGCGGGCGCTGTCCGCGGTGGAGCGGCACCGGGCCACGCACATGTGGCTGGTGCCGCAGATGCTGCGCTTCATGCTCCAGGCCAAGGGGTCCCACCGCACCGACCTGTCCTCCCTGCGGGAGATCCTGTACGGCGCCGCCCCCATGCCGCTCGACGTCTACGCCGACGCGGTCCGGCGGCTCGACTGCGGCTTCCGGCAGGTGTACGGCATGACCGAGGTGGGCGGCCCGTTCGTCACGCTCGGTCCCGACGAGCACCCCGCCCCCGGAGACGTCACCGCCCGCATCCCGTGCGGCCGGGTCGTCCCGGGCATGTCCGCCCGCGCGGTGGACGAGGGCGGCCGGGAGGTGCCGCGCGGCGAGATCGGCGAGATCGTGGTACGCGGGCCCGGCGTCATGCAGGGCTACTGGAACGACCCGGAGGCCACCGGCGAGATCACCCTCGACGGGTGGATCAGGACGGGCGACCTCGGCTTCGTCGACGACGAGGGCCGCATCAGCCTGGTGGACCGCACGAAGGACGTCATCATCCGCGCGGGCCAGAACGTCTACCCCTCGGAGATCGAGCGCGCCCTGATGGCCCATCCGGCGGTCCGGGACGCGGCGGTCGTCGGGATGCCCGACGAGGACTACGGCGAGGTGCCGCTCGCGTACGTCGCCCTGGAACCGGGCGCGGAGGCGGACGCGGCGGCGCTGCTCGCGCATCTCGCGGGGCTGCTCGCGCCGTACAAGCGCCCGCGGCGGGTGGAGTTCATCGAGCAGGTGCCGCGCAACCCCGCCGGGAAGATCGTCAAGAAACTGCTGCGGGTGTGAGCGCGTGCGGCGGGCGGCGATGACCTCGCGCCCCGCGCGGACCGGGCCGGCCGGGGCGGAGACGTCCTGGCCGGCCCGGGACGGTCATGAGGCCGGGGATGCGGCGGGCGGTGGGGTCGGGCGGGCGGCAGGAGGCGCCCCCGGCCGGGCGGCGGGCGGTGGGGTCGGGCAGGCGGCAGGAAGTACCCCCGGGCGGGCGGCGGGCCGAGGGCCCGCCTGGGCCGCGGATGACGAGTCCGCGAGGGCGGCAGGCGGAGCGTCCGCCGGGGCGGCGGGCGGTGAGGTGACAGCGCTGCGTCCGCTGCTGGCCGCCGCCGGGCTCGGGCTGGGCGTCGCGGCCGTCTCCGAGCCGGGTCCGGAAGCGGCCGGGCCCGCCGAGGCGGCCGCGGCGGCGTCGATGCCGCCGAAGCGCCGGCTGGAGTTCCTGGCAGGGCGGCGGGCAGCCCGGCGGGCGCTGCGCGCGGTGGGGCTGGAGTGCGGGGAGATTCCCAGGTCGGGGCGGCTGCCGGTGTTCCCGCCGGGCCGGGTGGCGTCGATCTCGCACAGTGCCGGAATCGCCGTCGCCGTGGCCCGCGCCCCGGGCCGGGGCCTCCCGCTCGGCTGCGACCTGGAACTGCGTCCCCTCCCCCGCGGCGCGGCGCGCCTGGTGCTGCGCGCGGACGAGGAGGCGCTGCTCGCTGCGGGCGCGGCGGCCTGGTCGGTGACGGAGCTGTTCTCCGCGAAGGAGGCCGCTTGGAAGGCCCTCGTCGGGCCGGACGGCGAACGTCGGGCCGGACCGATGCGCAGCCTGCGCGACCTGCTGGCCCGCCCCGACGGGGACGCTCTGCGCGTCTGCCCGCGCGCGGAACCCGCACACGCGGTGCGGGTGCGGGTGGTGCGCGTCGGGGCGGGCGTGTTCAGCTACGTCGCCGGCCGGGCCGACGCCCACGGCTGAGCAGGTCTCCCGCCCCCGGCGCACCGGGGGCGGGAGACCCCGCGTACCGGGTCAGCGCTGCGTGCCGCCACCGTCCCGGTAGGAACGCCGTACCGTGTCGGCGGCCTTGTCGGTCTTGGCGTCGTACTTGTTGCCGGTCCGCTCGTCGGCCATACGCTCGGCGCCCGACACGCCCTTGTCGGCCTGGTCGGGGTGGCCCTTGGCCATCTGCTTGGCCTTGTTCATCATGTCGCCCAGCTTGCCCATGGGGGTACCTCCGGGGTGAGGTGTGCGTCGTACCCCGCCGCAGGTACCCCTCTGAACGGGAGCGAATCACCCCGGTCGCCCACGGGACGGGTACGGGCCGATGACGCGGCCCACGGGCGGGACGTCGACCACCTCGGTCCGAAAGGCGTCGACGGGCTTCCCGTAGCGCTCACGGCGGATGAGCGAGGCGTACATATTCGTCGGGACGGTGCCGGTCTCGGGCGCGTCACCGAGGTCGTACGGGTCCTGGGCAGCTCTCACGCTGGTTCTCCTCGACACGGCTTCAAGGGAGAGGAGATGTGGAGACCCGGTCGCCGGGGCCGCGCAGGGCCTTGGCGACCGCTTCGCCGATACGGGCGATCGGTTCGGGTTCGGTCATCTCGTAGTGGCCGCAGGGCACGTGGTGGTCGTGGAGGGTGCCGTCGACGTAGGGCCGCCAGCTGTCGGCCTTGCCCGACAGCACCGCCAGGTCCGCCGGGAAGTCGGTGGGCCGCTCCTCGGCGGCGCTGAAGAACAGCACGTCACCGCGGTAGACGCCGGGGGCGAACTGGGGCGCGATGCGCAGGTTGTTGCGCATGACGGCGGCGATGGCGGCGGCCTCGGCGCGGGTGACGGGGACGCTCGCCGGGTCGGCGGAGACGCGGGCGTCGATCCGCTCAAGGACGGTCTCCACGGCCGCCCCCGCGTCGACGGGGAGACCGGCCACCCGCGACAACAGGGCCGCCACCTGGCGTTCGGCCGCGTCGGGGTCGTGGGCGGTGCCGTGCGGCTGGGGGGCGTCGAGCAGGGCGAGGAGTTCGACGCGCTCGCCGTCGCGCTGGAGGGCGCAGGCCATGGCGTGGGCGACGAATCCGCCGTAGGACCAGCCCAGCAGCCGGTACGGACCGTGCGGCTGCACCTGGCGCACCAGGTCGAGGTAATGGGCGACCATGGCGGCGGCGTCCGGCGCGGGCGGCCGGGTGCCGTCAAGACCGACCGCCTGGATGCCGTAGACGGGCTGGTCGCCGCCGAGGTGCGGCAGCAGGCCGGTGTAGCGCCAGGAGACGCCGGCGCCGGGGTGGACACAGAACAGGGGCGTGGCGGTCCCCTCGGCCCGCAGCGGCAGCAGCGGTCCGAGCGCGGTGGGGGTGGTCCGCGGCGCCTTCCCGTCCTGCTCGTCGGCGGCGGCGAGGACGCCGGCCACGGTGGGCGCGGCCAGCAGGGCCGCCGCCGGGACGTCGAGGACACCGGCCTGGCGCAGCCGGCCCACGAGCAGTACGGCGCGCATCGAGTCGCCGCCGAGGTCGAAGAAGTTGTCGTGCAGGCCGATGCCGTCGATACCGAGAGTGTCCTCCCAGTGCCGGGTGACCTCTCGTTCGCGTTCGGTGCGGGGCGGTACGTGCTCCGTGGTCAGCCGGGGCCGCGGAGCGAGGCCGGGGGCGGTCTCCTCCGCGGCCGGGGTGTCGTCCGGGGTGGAGCGGGTGCCGGGGGCGTCGATCCAGTGGCGTCGGCGTTCGAAGGCGTACGGGGGCAGCGGGGCCCGCCGGGGCGTCCCCGGCACCGGGGGCAGGGCGCTGTCGACGCCCGCGCTCCACAGCCGTCCCAGCGCCTCGGCGAGGACGAAGCCGTCGGACGCCTCGGCCTTGGCGTGCCGCATGGTGGTCACCGTGACCGGTGCCGCGTCGGCGAGCCGGCCGGTGGCGAGCTTGGTCAGGGTGTCGCCCGGCCCGATCTCCACGAGGACGGGGCGCAGGGGGTCCCACAGGGCGGCGATGCCGTCGGCGAACCGCACGGTGTCGCGGGTGTGGTCGAGCCAGTGGCGTACGGAGGTGGCCTGGGCGTCGGTGACCCAGGTGCCGGTGACGTTGGTGACGTACGGGATGCGCGGCGGGCGCAGGGTGACCTGGCGCAGGTGGGTCTCGTAGGCCGGCAGGACCGGGTCCAGGACGTGGGAGTGTGCGGCGACGGGGATGCGCAGGCGGCGGTACGGGACGTCCCGGCGGGTCAGTTCGGCCTCGAAGCGTTCGACGGCGTCGAGGTGTCCGGCGACGGTGCAGGCGCCGGGGCCGTTGGCGGCGGCCAGGGACAGGCCGTCGTCGAGCAGCGGGCGGATCTCCTCGGCCGGGGCGGCGACGCCGACGGTGGCGCCGCCGGCCGCGCTGATGAGGCGGATGCGTTCGGTGACCAGGGGCAGCATGTCGGCCAGGTCGATGACGCCGGCCAGGCAGGCGGCCGTGTACTCGCCGAGCGAGTGGCCGATCAGCGCGTCGGGGCGGACGCCCGACTCGATGAGCGTGCGGGCGAGGGCGTACTCGGTGACCACGAGCCCGAGGAACGCGGCGGTGTCGTCGGGCCGCCGCTCCTCGAAGAGGGCGGTACGCACGTCGGCGCCGAGGACGGGCCGCAGGATGCGGGCGCACTCGTCGACGTTGTCGCGGTAGACGGTGTGGTCGCGGTACAGCTCCGCGCCCATGCCCGGGTACTGGGTGCCCCCGCCCGGCAGCAGGAACGCCACGCGGGCCGGGTCGTCGGAGAGCGGCGGGGTGGTGGGGGCCGCGGAGCGCAGCGCGTCGAGCGCCTCGTCGCGGGAGGCCGCGGTGACGGTGAGGCGGTGGCGCAGCGCGGGCCGGTCGGTGCGCAGGGAGTGCGCCACGTCGTCCAGGCGCAGGTCCGGGCGGCGTTCGAGGTGCCGGGCGAGTGCCTGGGCCTGGCCGCGCAGGGCGCCGGCGGTCCGTGCGGACAGCGGCAGCACCAGGCGGCGGCCGTCCTCGGGCGGGCGGGGGGGCACGGAGGCGGTGGGCGGGGCCTCCTCCAGGACGACGTGGGCGTTGGTGCCGCCGATGCCGAAGGCGCTGACGGCGGCCCGGCGGGGGTGGCCGCCCTCGGGCCAGTCCTCCAGTGCGGTGGGCACGCGGAACGGGCTCGCGTCGAAGTCGATGAGCGGGTTGGGGCGGTCGAAGTGCAGACTCGGCGGGATCTGCCGGTGTTCCAGGGCCAGGACGGCCTTGATGAGCCCGGCGATGCCCGCGGCGGCGCCGAGGTGGCCGATGTTGGTCTTCACCGACCCGAGTGCGCAGAAGCCGGTCCGCCGGGTGCTGTGCCGGAACGCCTCGGTGAGCGCGGACACCTCGATCGGGTCGCCGAGCTTGGTGGCGGTGCCGTGCGCCTCGACCAGGCCGATGGTGTCGGCGTCGACCTCCGCCTGGGCCTGCGCGGCGAGGATCACCTCGGTCTGCCCGGCGGCGCTGGGCGCGCTGAAGCCGACCTTGCGGCGGCCGTCGTTGTTGACGGCGCTGCCGCGGATGACGGCCCGGATGCGGTCGCCGTCGGCGACGGCGTCCTCCAGCCGCTTGAGCACGACGGCCCCGACGCCGTCGCCGGAGGAGGTCCCGGCCGCGTCGGCGGCGAAGGCGCGGCAGTGGCCGTCGGGCGAGAACGGTCCGTCGGGCACATGGCGGTAACCCAGCGCGGCCGAGGGGTTGAGGGAGACGGCGGCGGCGAGCGCGGTGTCGCACCGGTGGTCCAGCAGGTCCTGGCAGGCGGTGTGCACGGCGACCAGCGCGGTGGAGCAGGCCGTCTGGAGGGACACGCTCGGTCCGGTGAGGCCGAGTTCGTAGGAGACGCGGGTGGCGAGGGTGCCGAGGGAGTTGGCGGTGGCCGCGTGGACCAGCTCCACCGAGCCGGGCTGCCCGGCGAAGCGCGGGTAGACGTGGGCCGGGTAGTAGCGGCTGTCGCCGGCGCCCGCGTAGACGCCGAACGCCTCGGCCGTACGGTCGCCGCCGAGGCAGCCGGCGTCCTCCAGGGCGTGGTAGGCCGTCTCCAGCAGCAGCCGCTGCTGCGGGTCGACGACGGCGGCCTCGGCGGGGCTGTGGCCGAAGAAGCCGGAGTCGAAGCGGTCGATGCCCTCGACGGCCGACACCATCCGGATCAGCGTGGGGTCGCCCAGGTCGCGCGGGTCGCCGCCGGCGGCGAGGAATTCCTCGTCGGTGACGGGCCGGATCGCCTCCCGGCCGGCCGCGAGGTTCTCCCAGAAGGCGTCGAGGTCGTCGGCGCCGGGGAAGCGGGCCGCCATGCCGATGACGGCGACGGCGGGGAACTCGGGGAGCTCGGGGAACTCCTCGTCGTGGGGTGTGCTGGTGTCGTGCACGGCCTGTGCTTCGTCCTCTCCCGGCTCGGTGGGGTGCGGCGTGGGCTTCGCCCGGTCGCCTCGGGGCTCGGCGGGGTGCGGCGTGGGCTTCACCCGGTCGCCTCGGGGCTCGGCGGGGTGCGGCGTGGGCTTCACCCGGTCGCCTCGGGGCTCGGCGGGGTGCCGCGTGGGCTCGCTCGCCCTGTCACGCACGGCCCCGGTCCTTGCCGTGCCGTGCGGTGCGGCGCGCGCGGGCGGCGCGCTGCCGCTGTGCCTGCTCCTTGGCGCGGTCCAGGCCGCCGGCCTCCTGCCGTGGCGGCTGTTCGGCGGCCGCCGGGGCACCGGCCCCCGCGGCCGACAGGTGGCGGGCCAGGTCCCGGACCGTGGGGTGGGCGAACAGGTCGACCACCGACACGTCGGTGCCGAAGGCGCGGTTGACGGCGGTCTGGGCGGTGACGAGGAGCAGCGAGTTGCCGCCCAGGTCGAAGAAGTTCTCGTCCCGGCCCACCCGGTCGCGGCCCAGCACGCCGCACCACACCTCGGCGAGCCGGCTCTCCAGCCGCCGCGCTTCCTCTCCCGCCTGCGCCTCGTCCGGGCGTACGGCGGTGCCCGCCGAGCGCAGCGTCCACGCGTCGTCGGACAGGCCGGCCGCACGGGCGCCGTCGGCCGCCGCGCGGTACAGGGCGCCCAGGTCGGTGCCGTCCTCCAGGCCGACGCGGGCGGCCACGCGCCGCGTCCGGCGCACGGGGGCGACGACGTGGCTGCGGACCCAGGGGGCGGTGCGGTCGGCGCCGATCAGCAGGTGCGGTTCGTCCAGGGTGCGGGCCAGGTCGAACGAGCGCAGCGCGGCGGGCGCGTCGAGCAGCCGGTAGCCGCGGGCCTCGGTGAGCGCGGTGAGTCCGTATCCCCGGCTCATGCCGCGCTCGCGCCACATGCTCCACGCCAGCGACTGCGCGGGCAGTCCGAGGCTCCGGCGGTACAGGGCGAGGGCGTCCAGGTAGGCGTTGGCGGCGGCGTAGGCGGCGTTCATGGCGCCGCCGAAGAAGCCGTTCACCGAGGAGAAGGTGACGAAGGAGGTGACGGGGTGGTCGGCGGTGAGCCGGTGCAGCGTCCACGCGCCGCTCGTCTTCGCCGCGAGGGCCCGGCGCCAGGTGGCGGCGTCCAGTTCGCCCACGGGGCGTTCCACGAGGGTGCCGGCCAGGTGCAGCACCGACTCCAGGGGCACGGCCCATGCCTCGGCGGCGGCCTCCACCGCGGCCCGCACCTGGTGTTCGTCGGTGACGTCGGCGCGGGCGTAACGGACGTCGCCCAGCTCGCGCAGGCGGGGCAGGGCGTGGGCCTCGGACTCCGGTGTGCGGCCCACGATCAGGAGCCGGGTGCCGGGGGTGCGCAGCAGATGTGCGGCGATCTCGGCGCCGACGCCGCCCAGGCCGCCGGTGAGCAGGGTGAAGCCGTCGTGGGCGGGCGGCTCGGCGTGGGGCGGGGTGTCGGGCAGGGCGGCGAGGCGGCGTACGTAGCGGTGTCCGTCGCGGTACGCCACCTCCGCGCCGTCCGCGGTGACCGTCGCCTCGGCCGCCAGCAGGGCCAGCGGGTCCGTGCCGTCGTTCGGCGCCAGGTCGAGGTGCGTGCCGCGCAGCCGGCCGGACTCCTCGGCCAGCGACTTGAGCAGCGCGCCCGCCATGGCGTGGGCCGGGGACGGGCGGTCGCCGGGGCGTACGGCCTGGGCGCCCGCCGTCACGTACACGAGGTCGACGGGGCGCTGCCGGCCGGGCCGGGCGGCGAGGGCACGGGTGAACGCGAGCAGCTCCTCCGCACCGGTGGTGTCCCGCGGCGCCGTCTCCGGAGCGCGGGCGCCGCGCAGCCCGTCGAGGTGGAGGACGGCGTCGACCGGCCGCCGGTCGTCCTCCAGCCGCCGCAGCAGCTCGGCGTAGTCGGCTTCCTCGGCGGGCCGCACGCGGTGGTGCGCGGCGTCGAGCCGGGCGTACGCCGGCCCCTCGCCGACCACCGTGCACAGGCCCCCGCCGGACCGCAGGACGCCGGCGAGCCGTTCCGCGAGCCGCCGCACCCGGGGGTCGCCGCCGGCGAGGACGAGGGTGTGGCGGCCGGGCGGCGCCGTCCGGGCCCCGGGGCGTTCCGTCCGCTGCCACACCGGCCGCAGGAACCAGTCGGGGAGGGTCGCGGCGGTGCCCAGCAGGAGCTGGGTCCGGCGGACCTCGTCGTCGAAGGCGCCCGCCTCGAAGCTCTTGCGGAGCCTGGTGCGCTGGATCTTGCCGATCTCCGTCTTGGGGACCGCGTCCCGCTCGACCGGGATGAGGAAGGCCGGGCTGACGCCGATCTCCCGGGTCACCTTCCCGGCGATCTCACGCAGGGCGCCGGTGGTGACCTCCGAGGCGGGGTGGAAGAAGAGCGCGAGTTCGTCGGTGGGCGACGACGGATCGGAGCGCACCGCGACGGCGGCGGTGAAGCTGCGCTCGACGTACGGCAGTTCCTCGACGCACGCCTCGATCTCGTGGCTGTAGTGGTTGACGCCGTTGACGATGATGACGTCCTTGGCACGACCGGTGATGTACAGCTCGCCGTCGCGCAGGTACGCCAGGTCGCCGGTGTCGAACCAGCCGTCCTCGGTGAACGCCTCCGCGTTGGCGCCCGGGTTGTCGTGGTAGCCGCCGGTCACGGAGGTGCCGCGGACCTGGAACCGGCCCGCCTCGCCCTCCGTGAGGAGAGTGCCACGCTCGTCGACGATCCGCATGGCGAACCCGGGGTAGGGCAGGCCGCAGCTCACGAACGTCCCCTCGCCGGAGACGGGTTCGGCGGGCAGGACGGCGTCGGTGACCACGGAGCAGGTCTCGGACATGCCCCAGCCGGGGTGCATCACGTCCTGCGGCAAGCCGTACGGCTTCAGCGCGTGCAGGAACCGGCGGGCGGCCGAGGCCACGACGACCTCACCGGCGTTCATCACCAGCCGCATCGGCGACAGGTCCCAGGCGCGGCCGGTGAAGCGGTGGGACTGCTCGGCGAGGAGCCCGAAGGCGAAGTTGGGCGCCCAGGTGACGGTGACCCGGTGCCGGTCGGCGAGGTCCATCCAGCGCAGCGGGTCCTGGAGGATGTAGGAGGTGGGGGCGTGGATCTGGCGGCACCCCAGGTACACGTCCCGCAGGTGGAACATCACCACGCCGGTGACGTGGTCGAGCGGGATCCAGTTGAGGGAGACGTCGTCCGCCCCGAGGCCGTTCACCTGCTCGGTGGCGGCGGAGCGGGTCAGGACGTTGCGGTGGGTGAGGCGCACCGCCTTGGGCAGGCCGGTGCTGCCGGACGTCATCAGCATCAGCATCAGGTCGTCCGGTGCGGCGGTGTGCCAGTCGTGGTCCTCGGGTGCCTCGCGCAGCGCGTCGGCCGTGATGAGCCGCGGGCCGGGCCAGTCCTGGCGTGCGACGGTTGCGCGCAGCCCGGCCTCGCGGCCGGCGGAGCACACGATCCAGGGCCGGCCGAGCATCCGCCAGATGCCCTCCAGCTTGGTCAGGGCCGCCGACGGGGTGTCGTAGGAGGCGGGGACGGTCAGCGGGACGGCGACGAAGCCGCCCAGGACGCACCCCCACAGCACGGCGAGGAAGTCCTCGGTGGCGTCGCACTGGAGGATGACCTGGTCGCCGGGGCGCAGGCCCGCCCGGCGCAGACCGGCGAGCACGCGGGAGGCCTCGGGGATCAGGGAGGCGTAGGTGCGCCGGTGTTCGCTGCCGTCGGCGTGGACGTGGACGATGTCGCCCCGGTCCCGTGCGGCGGCGCGGCGCAGGGCCTCGGCCCAACCGGGCACGGACGGCTCGGTGAGGGCGGGGCCCTCGCTGACGGCCTCCGCGGCGGAGGCGGCCTCGGTGCGGCTGGCGGGGGCGGGGCCCGTGGTGCGGTCCGGCAGGCCGGTGTGGCGGCGGTCCAGTTCCTCGGGGGCGTTCTCCACCGTCACGTCGGCCGTGGTGACGCCCGGGATCTGTGTCAGCCGCTCCCGCCAGGTGCCGGCGGCGGTGCGGTCGACGGCGGGCAGGGCACGCAGCGCCGTGGTGTCGACGGTGCCGTCCTCGGCGCGGGGCAGCGCGTTGACGGCCGTGACGCGGACGGTGCCGTGGCCCGCGCGGTCCAGGAGTTCCTCGGCGCGTTCGGCGGCGTCCGCCCGTCCGGGCACCACGTACAGGCGCGGCGGGGCGCCGTCGGTGCCGGGCAGGGCACGGGCGTCCCGGATGCCGGGCACGGACAGGGCCGCGTTCTCCAGCTCCGCCGGGTCGGCCGCGGCCGGGGCGGGGGTGCGCTCGGGGAGCGCGGGCAGCCGGCCGACGCGGGTGCCGGGCTCGGCGCTCACGGTCCGCAGGACGTCGTGCAGGGCGCGGGCGAACGCCTCGGCGGTGCCGGCGTCGTACAGGTCGGTGGCGTACTCGACGTGCAGGGTCAGGCCGTCGGGGGTGCCCTCGGGGGTGTGGTGTTCCAGGACGTCCACGAAGAGGTCGAACTTGGCGGTGCCGGTGGCGGTGGGCCGCAGCCCGGCGCGGGACCCGTCCAGTTCGAGGACGGCGGGTTCGTTGTTCTGGAGGGCCAGCATCACCTGGAACAGGGGGTGCCGGCCGGGTGTGCGGGGCGGGTTGAGGTCGTCGACCAGCCGGTCGAAGGGCAGGTCCTGGTGGTCCAGGGCGGCCAGGTCGGCCGTGCGCAGCCGGGCGAGGAGGTCGCGGAAGGCGGGGTCGCCGGAGGTGTCGGCGCGCAGCACCAGGGTGTTGGTGATGAGGCCGATCAGGGGGTCGAGGGCGGGGTCGGTGCGGCCCGCGACGGGGGTGCCGAGGACGATGTCCTCGCCGGCGCCGCAGCGGGTGAGCAGGGCGCTCACGGCGGCGTGCAGCACCATGAAGAGGCTGACGCCCTCGCGGTCGGCGAGGCGCAGCAGGGCGCGGTGCAGCCCGGCGTCGGCGGTGGTCTCGACGTGCGCGCCGCCGCCGCGCGGTGTGGTGGGGCGCGGCCGGTCGCCGGGCAGGGCGCACTCCTCGGGCAGGCCGTCCAGCGCGGTGCGCCAGTGGGCGGTGAGCCGCTCCAGCCGGCCCGGGCCGTCCGGTCCGGGGGCGAGCAGGGCGCGCTGCCACAGCGCGTAGTCGGCGTACTGGGCGGGCAGCGGCGTCCAGTCGGGTGCCCGGCCGGCGCGGCGGGCCGCGTAGGCGGTGCTGAGGTCCTCGGCGAAGGGGCGCAGCGACCAGCCGTCGGCGGCGCTGTGGTGCAGGACGAACAGCAGCGTGGAGCCGAGCAGCCAGACGGCGAGGGGGCTTTCGGCGGTGAGGTCGAAGCGGTGCCGCAGCGCGGCGGTGAGGTGGGCGGAGGTCTCCGCGGCGGGGCAGTCGACGTGCCGCAGGACGGGGCGCAGCTCCCCCGGCGGCAGGATGCGCTGGTACGGCACGCCGTCGTGCTCGGCGATCACCGTCCGCAGGATCTCGTGCCGGTCGGCGAGGTCGCCGAGGGCCGCCCGGAGCGCGTCGGTGTCGAGACCGGCGTCGAGCGGGACGAGGAGCGGGATGTTGTAGGTGGCCGCTCCGTCGTCGAGCCGGTTCAGGAACCACATGCGTTCCTGGGCGTACGACAGCGGCACCCGCGCCGGGCGTACGGCGGCGCCGAGGGCCGGGCGGGGCAGGGCGCCGTCCGCCGGTACGTCGAGCCGGCGGGCGAGGGCGGCGGGGGTCGGTGTCCCGAACAGGGCGGTGATGGGGATCTCGGCGCCGGTCTCGTGCCGCAGGCGGGCCAGCAGACGGGTGGCGAGCAGGGAGTCGCCGCCGAGGTCGAAGAAGTTCACGTCGGTGCCCACGGTGTCCCGGGGCAGCTTCAGCACCTCCTCGAACAGGCGGCACACCAGGGCCTGCCGCGGCGTCCCGGGCCGGGTGCCGGTCGCGGCGGCGGTGAAGTCGGGGGCGGGCAGGGCCTGGACGTCGAGCTTGCCGTTCGCGGTCAGCGGCAGCTCGTCCACCGGGACGCAGGCGGCCGGGACCATGTGCTCGGGCAGGTGCGCGGCGGCGTGGGCGCGCAGCTCGGCGGGGTTCACCGGTGCGTCGCCGGAGGGGACGGTGTAGGCGACGAGGTGCAGGGTGCCGTTGCCGGCGCGGCGGGGCACGACGGCGGCACGGGTGACGCCGGGGTGGGCGACGAGGACGGCCTCGATCTCGCCGGGTTCGACGCGGAAGCCGCGGAGCTGGATCTGGGCGTCGGCGCGGCCGAGGTAGTCGAGGGTGCCGTCGGGACGGCGCCGGGCCAGGTCGCCCGAGCGGTACATGCGGGTGCCGGGCGGGCCGTACGGGTCGTCGAGGAAGCGGTCGGCGGTCAGGCCGGGCCGGTTCAGGTATCCGGCGGCGACGCCGTCGCCGGAGACGTACATCTCACCGGTCGCGCCGGGCGGCACCGGGCGTCCCTCGCCGTCGAGGAGGTGCACGCGCAGGTCGGCGAGGGGGATGCCGACGACGCTGCCGCGGCGCGGGTCGTCCAGGTCGGCCCGGGTGAGGCGGTGGTGGGTGACGTGCACGGTGGTCTCGGTGATGCCGTACATGTTCACCAGCGCCGGGCGGTCCAGGCCGTGCCGGTCGGCCCAGGCGCGCAGCCGCGCCGGGCGCAGGGCCTCGCCGCCGAAGACGACGTACCGCAACGCCCCGGTGTCGCCGCCGCGTTCGAGGTCGGCGTCGACGAGCTGCTCGAACGCGGAGGGCGTCTGGTTGAGGACGGTCACGCCCTCGCGGTGCAGCAGCTCCAGGAACTCGCGGGGCGAGCGGCTGACGGCGTACGGGACGACGACGACCCGGCCGCCGTGCAGCAGGGCGCCCCAGATCTCCCAGACGGAGAAGTCGAAGGCGTAGGAGTGGAACAGCGTCCACACGTCGTCGGCGCGGAAGTCGAAGTGCTCGGCCGCGGCGGCGAAGAGACGGACGACGTGGGACTGCGGGACGGGCACGCCCTTGGGGCGGCCGGTGGAGCCGGAGGTGTGGATGATGTACGCGATGTCGGACGGGCTCACCGGACCGTGCCGGTCGGCGTCGGTGAGGTCGGCGGCGGAGCGGCGGGCCAGGTCCGCGGCGACCTGCTCGTCGTCCAGGCGGACGACGGGCAGCGCGTCCCCGGCGAGGTGGGCGTGGGCGTGCTCGGTGACGAGGACGACGGGGGCGGCGTCCTCGACGACCAGCCGCAGCCGTTCGGCCGGGTGGCCGGGGTCGAGGGGCAGGTAGGCGGCGCCGGTCTTGAGGACGGCCAGCAGGGCGGGCAGCAGCCGCGTCCCGCGCTCCAGGGCGAGGGCCACCACCCGGCCCGGCCCGGCGCCGTGGTCGGCCAGCAGCCGGGCGAGCCGGTTGGCCTCGGCGTTGAGCGCGGCGTACGTGAGCCGTTCGTCCCCACAGGTGACGGCGGTCCGCTCGGGCCCGGCCGCCGCCCGCTCCTCGAACAGCTCGGTGAGGGTCCGCCGCACCGGATACCTGCGTACGGGGGTGTCGCGGGGGTGCTCGCCCGGCAGCAGGACGTCCAGTTCACCCAGCGGGGCCGTCGGGTCGGCCTCGGCCAGGCGGCGCAGCAGCGTGAGGAACCGGTCCCGGTGCAGGACGAGTTCGTCCTCCTCGTACAGGGCGGGGTTGGCGTCGAAGGCCAGCCACAGTCCGCCGGACGGGGTGCCGGGCCGCACCGAGATCTGCAGGTCGTCGACGGCGCCACCGGACAGGTGGTGCCAGGTGGTGGGGTGCCCGCCGAAGAGGGGGGACTCGTCGAACGGGACGATGTTGAGCACCGGCCCGTACAGCCGGCGTCCGGTGCCCAGCAGGCCCAGGTCGCGGCGGAGGTACTCGCCCCGGTACCGCTGGTGGCGGCGGAGCGCCTTCAGTTGGTCCGCGACGGTCCCCGCCAGTTCCGCGAGGGGCGCGTCCGGGGCGGCGGCCACGCGCAGCGGGAGGACGTCGGAGGCGGTGCCGGGGGTGCGCAGGGCGGCGCTGCCGAGGCGGCTCATGGTGGCGAGGCCGAGCGCCAGGTCGCGGGCGCCGGTCATCCGGTGCAGGTAGGCGGCGGTGGCGACGGTCAGCAGCTCGGTGCGCCGGACGCCGAGGCGGGCCGCGGCGGCGTCGAGGGCGCCGGTCTCCGCGGGCGTCAGCTCGGCGGTGCGGCGCAGGAAGGGCGCGGTGGGGGCGGCCGTACGGGAGGTGAGCCGGGCGGGCTCGGGCAGGCCGGCCAGGTGCCGCGCCCAGTGGTCGCGGTCGCGGGCGTACGCGTCGGAGGCGCGGTAGGCCGTCTCCTCCTCCCGGAGCCGGCTCACCGGCGCGAACCCGGCGGGGTCCGGCTCGCGTCCCTCGGCCAGCGCGTTGTACGTGTCGGCCAGGCACCGTCCGAGAAGCTTGTAGCTGTAGCCGTCGAGCAGGAGGTGATGGGCCCTCAGCAGCCAGAGGTGGCGGTCGGGGGCGAGGGTCAGCAGGGTGTGCGCGAACAGCGGGCCCTTCTCCAGGTCCACGGGCGTCGCGAGGTCGGCGCGGACGTGCGTCCACGCGGCGGCCCCGGGGTCCTCGGCGCCGCTGACATCCACCCGGTGCAGGGGCCAGTCGCCGGCGTCCGCGGCGGGGTGGCAGCGGGGCCCCTCGTCGGTGTCGGTGAACCGCAGGGCGAAGGTGTCGGCCTCGCCGACGACGCGCCGCAGCGCGGTCTCGAACAGCCCGGGGTCGAGGGGGCCGTGGATCTCCACCGCCTCCGCCGTGTTGTACGCGGCGCTGTCCGCTGCGAGCCGTCCGGCGTACCAGAGACCCTCCTGGGCCCCGGACAGCGGTCGACGTTCGTCCTCCTGGAGTGACATAGCACAACCCTCACGTGGCAAGCCGTAATGTCCCGGACGGCGAAGGCCCGGCCGGATCGGACGGGTGCGGCCACCACTCCGTGCCGCCCTCGCGTGTCGGTACGCGCCGGGCCTGCCCACGGGTGGAAAGGCAGGTCGCACGCCGGGGGCGGGGGCGATCACGTCACCCGGCCCCGGTCTTCCGGCACAGCACGGTGGGCCACCGCGACGGGCCGGGTCAAGCGGCACCCGGCTCTCCGGACGCCGATTCAGGGGTTTCCCTGAAGAATGCGGTGCCGGGGAGTGCGCGGCACCTTTCCCACTTCCCGGTCGCCAACTTCTAGGGAAATCACGCGACTTCCCCGCACGCCGGGTTCCGCGCTGGATTCGGCCGCGTTCCGCCGTGCACTCTCGAAAGGCCCCCGCCCCCCGCGGACAGCCGCGGCGGCATACCGATCCCGGGCCGTGGGACCCCCGAAAACGAACGACGGAAAGAAGGCTGACGGCATGCACCGTGCGCTGTGTCCGGTCGAGACGCTCTACGTGGGCCAGAGAAGCAGGGCCGTGCTCTCCTGCGCCTTGCGCGGGCCCGTGGACGTCGCCGCGCTGTCGGCCGCCTACGACGCCATGACGGAGGCCCACCCGGGGCTGCGGTCACGCATCGAGCGGGACGGCACGGGCCACCTCCTGCGCCTGCTGGACGGGGACGAGCGGCCCCGTCTGGTCACCCGGTCCGGCGACGAGGAGGCGGCCTACGCGGCGGAGCTGAACCGGCCCCTGACGGTCGGCGGTCCGCTGAGCAGGGCCGTCCTGGTCAGCGCGCCGGACGGTGACAGCCACCTGTTCGTCCTGGTGATCGACCACACCGTCACGGACGGCCACAGCAGCATCGCCCTGCACAACGCGCTGTGGGACCACTACCGGGCGCTGGTCGACGGGGAGCCCGCCGACGACGGCTCCGGGGTGCGCTGGCCCGAGCCCGTCAGCCGGCTGCTGCCCCCGGCCGACGAGGCCGACACGGCGAAGTACCTCGACGGCCGCCTGGAGGAGGTACGGCGGCACCCGGTCGCCCTGGTGCCGTACGACACCGCCACCGGCGACGGGACCGGACCGGAGGGGCGCATCGAGGTACGCCGGCTGACCCTGGACGCGGACCTCACCGCGCGGCTGCGCCGGACGGCGCGCGACGCGGGCGTCTCCGTGCACGCGTTGATCGCCGCGACCCTGCTGGCCACGGCCCGGCGGCGCCTGGACGGCGACGGCCCCCGCACCCTCGGCTGCCTCTCCCCGGTCGACCTGCGCTCCCGGCTCTCCCCGCCGGTGCCCGCCGCCGCCCTGGTCCCCGCGGTCACCACCCACCTCCAGACCCTGGAGGTGGGCGAGGAGTCCGAGCCGCTGGAGCTGGCCCGTACCGTGCACGGCCGCCTGGGCGACTTCCTCGCCCGGGGCGACCACTTCCACGAGATGCGTATCACCCCGGAGATCCCCCGCACACCAGCGCTGCAACTGGCCACGGTGATCGCCACCAACATGGGCGTCGTCCCCGGCCCGCGGCTGCCGGACGGGCTGCGCGCGCTCGACGTGCGCCTGGTGCCGGCCCGCGAGCAGTACTTCCCGCAGGCGGGCCGGAGCCCCCTCATGGCGTGCGTCGTCTCCTTCGAGGGCCGGCTCTCCATCGAGTTCCCGCACTCCACGGCCTGCTTCAGCCCGGCCTTCATGCGGGCGTTCCGCGACGACGTGCGCGCCGGCCTCCTCCGCTTCGCGACGGCGGCGGAACCCGGGCGCGCCGACGCGGTCACGGCCTGACACCTCTCCCCGATTCACGCTCCCCGCCCGCCCGGCTGCCGTAAGGAGCCTCAGTCCGACATGTCCACCGTCAGCGAACTCCCCTCCCCCCTGACGCTGCTCCCCCGCGCCCAGGCGGGCGACGAGCACGCGATGAACCACCTGCTGACCGGCATCACCCCCTACGTCGCCCGCATCTGCCGGTCCATCACCCACGACGACGGCGCCGACGCCACGCAGGAGGCGCTGCTCGCCATCTACCGCGGCCTGCGGTCCCTGCGCGAACCGGCGGCGTTCTACGGCTGGGTACGCTCGGTGACGGTCCGCGAGGCCGTCCGCACCGCCAAGCGCTACGGGGAGGAGCACAGCTGCTCCGAGCTGGAGTCGCGGCAGGAGGCGAACCCCCTAGACGCGGTGCACATCACCGACGTGCTGGAGCGGCTGTCGCAGGCGCACCGGCAGGTCCTCACCCTGCGCGCCTACGGGCTCAACGAGGAGGAGATGGCCGAGGTGCTCGCCCTGCCCGTGGGCACCGTCCGCTCCCGGCTCTTCCGCGCCCGCCGCCGCTTCCAGGAGGCATGGCAGCCCTCGGCGGCGTGAGACGCACGCCGGCGGCCGGGGCGGTGTACGTGTCACCGCCCCGGGCGAGCCCGGCTCCGTGCTACCGCACGCGCTCCGGGAGGACGCGCGGGGGCCACTGCCCGGCGGCGAACATCCCGAGCGCGTGCGCACGCGCCACCAGCGCGGGGCGGTTGGGCGCGTCGAACCTCCGCAGCATCTGCC
The DNA here is from genome assembly GCF_039532985.1 of Streptomyces gobitricini. Classification (NCBI taxonomy): domain Bacteria; kingdom Bacillati; phylum Actinomycetota; class Actinomycetes; order Kitasatosporales; family Streptomycetaceae; genus Streptomyces; species Streptomyces gobitricini. The sequence goes on from NZ_BAAASR010000018.1 coordinate 559,697, forward strand.
CGACGCGGTACTCGATTCCCTGCCGGCTCAGATAGAGACGGGAGGCCAACTGCACCGTGGACTCGCCACTCGCGACCCCTTCCAGAACCTGCGCGTCGAGGGCGCTGAGCGCCGGCCCGCCGGACACCCCGTCCGAGGTGCGGCGCAGGAAGACCACCACGCCGGCCAAGGCGCCCGAGGGGTTCCGTACGGCGACCCCGGTGACTTCCGCGAGGAATTTCGCCCCGGTTCCGTCCCGGCCCGTCACGCTTTCCGTGAAACGTCGGCGACGCCCCGCGGAAAGGGCGGTGAACTGTTCCCTGAGCCGGGCGGGAACGGGTGAACGGAGAAGGTCGAGAAGACCGCGTCCGCATATCTCGTCGGCGCTCAGGCCGAATTGCCGGGCGAATTCGGGATCCGCGGCCGTGACGACCAGGTCCCCCGGTGAGGCGTGGGCGGTGCAGGTGCCCGCCGGCGCGGCACCGCGGGGCGCGCCGCTCCCGGTGGGTTCGCGGCGGGCGGGAGGAGCCGGGGTGCTGGCTTTCTTCTTGCGGGGCGAGGCGTCGGGGAAACTCGTGGTCGCCACGGACGTACCGTCCTTCTTCCTGCGCGTGGGGGGGGCTGGGAAGGGTGAACGAACGCGGAGCGGACCGATGCGCTGCGCCTGGGTGCCGGCGAGCGCCCGGTGACGGCGGGTGCCACCTCGTCGGTGGCGGGAGCCGGGTGTCCGCGTCGTCCCGGGGCGGGCCGGCGGCGGGCGCCGGGCTCCCGGGTGGGATCAGGGTGGGCAGAGGAGGCGGCGCCGAGGCGGCCGGCAAGGGAACGGGGGCAAGACCGAGGATAACGTTGTCATGGCCACTCGATCTCGGTGGCCGGACGCGGGCCCGGACGGGAACGGGGCAGCACGAAAACCTCCACGGGACGAAGAGGGGGTCGCAACAGGGGGAACGACGGTTTCGAGACTAAGGGTCGGCAACCCCTCTGGCAAGGTTTGCCAAGCGACCTCGACAACCTGTCAACTCTCGTGCGGCCGCGCCTTTTCGAGCACCGGGAACCTCCGGTACAGAACATTCCCACGGAGCCGGACACCGCCTCTGGAAGAGGCAGTTGACCTGCACGTGGCGGCTTGTCGCCTCTTGCCGCGCTCCCTAAAGTGTTGACAACTCCACGCGCCCGAGCGGGCAGGCCCGCACAGGGGCGGGGCCGCCAGAGGCCCCGCCGATCGCGCCACGGAACCAGAGGGGGGAGATGCTCGAGCAGCCGCATTTCGGCCGTCGGCTGAAAAGGCTCCGGCTGGCACGGGGCCTGAGCCAGGCCGGCCTTGTCGGCGAAGGCATGTCGACGGGCTACCTGTCACGCCTGGAGTCGGGGGAGCGACGCCCCACCGAGCGCGCCGTGTCCTATCTCGCCGGCCGGCTCGGCGTCGACACGTCCGCCCTGACCGGCCCGGCGGACGGCAGGCCCCTGACCGGGGTGCTGGCCGCCGTGATGTCGGCGCCGCCCGGCACGGACGACACGGCGGCGCTCAGCCGCGCGGTCGAGGAGGACGCGGGCGAGGATCCCGCCGCCCGCTGGCAGGCGCTGTGGCTGCTGAGCCGCGCCGCCGGCCGCGACGGCGACTACGAAGGGGAGCGCACGCGGCTGCGTGAACTCATCGAATTGAGCGACCTGCTGGCGGCACCGGACCTCCGGGCACGCTCGCGCGTGAGGTACGCCCGCTGCACCCGCGCCCTGGGCGACATGCGCACGGCGGAGCCGGCGGCGGTGGAGGCGCTGTCCATCGCCCGCGCCGCGGAACTGTCCGTCTCCGACACCCTGGCCGCGCTGATGGTGCTGATCAGCGTCGAGACGGAACTCGGGAGGCTGGAGGCGGCCGGCCGGCACGTCGAGGACATGGAGCGGGATCTGCTGCCCCGGGCCGCGCCCGCGCAGGCGGCCGAGGCGCTGTGGACGGCCGCCGTGGTGAGCAACCGCCGGGGCGACGACGCCGCCGCCCGGGCCCGGCTGGACAGGGCTCTTGGCCTCCTCCGGGGCCAGGACGACCTGACCCTGTGGACCAGGCTGCGTGCCGCCGCCACCGCCGCCGCGCTGCAGATGTCGCCGCCCCGGGTGGCCGCCGCCGAGCGCTGGCTGGCCGAGGCCGCCTCCGTCCTCGACCTGATCGGCACCCCGCTCCAGCTCCAGGAACTGCGGGCGCTCCAGGCCCATCTCGCCTTCCACCAGGGCCGGATGGAGGACGCCGGCGCGCTCACCCGGGCCCTTCTCCGCGCGCGGGGCCTGCGCCTCTCCTACCGTGACCGGGTGCGGCTGTCGGTCCTCGACGGCCGGCTGATGATCCTGGCGGGCCGCGTCGACGAGGGCATCGCCGCCCTGCGACGGCTCGGCGCGCAGGCGACGGAGTCCGGCAACCTCGACCTGGCGGCCCACATCTGGCAGGCGTTGGCCACGACCCTGGCCGACGTGCGCTCCCCCGGGGCGGTGCCGGAAGGGAGCCACCCCGGCCCCGGGGCGTGACGACCAGGCGGCTTCGCCTGCCCTCCCGGGCCCCCGCGCGACGACCGCACACGTCCACGCGCCGCCCGCCGAAGCGCGTCGTGATCGCCGTCACTCCGGCGATCGGGCGGCGGTCGGCGGACCGGGACGGCGGTCGGCGGCACGGGGCGGAAGCGGCGCGGGGCGGAAGCGGCGCGGCCGCGTAGCGGCGGAACGCCGGTCGCCGCACCGGCGATCGTGATGCCCATGGCTGCGGCTCGTCCGACGGCTCCTGGCGGCGGCGCGCAGCCGCCGGGCGTTGTTCACGGCCGCGGACCGGGTGGCTGAACAAATCCGTGCCGCGCTGAGCTGGTTCCGCGGCGCCGGGGACCGGCCCGCGAAGGCCGGGTCACAGCACGGAGAGAGGTCGTCGGGATGTTCACGAGGGGACGAGTCGCGGTGGTGGCCGCCGGGCTGGCGTTGGCCGTCGGCGGCTGCGCAGGCGGAGGCGGGGATGGCGGCAGGGCCGGCGCGCCGGACAAGGGGGCGGCCGCACCGGCGCCGGCACAGTCGCCGTCCAAGGAGCTGGTGCGGTGGATCGGCGGCCTGTGCGAGGCGACGACCACACTCGAGAACCTCCGGAAGGACAGCGCGGCGGATCTGAAGGAGATCCGGAACCCGGCAGAGGCCGGCCCGTCGGCCGAACTCCTCGCCCTGAGCTACCTCTCCGGGACACCGGACACGGTGGAGGCCGTGGACCGCGGCCTGAAGGAGCTCGGCCGGTCGGGCGTTCCCGCGGCCGACCGGCTGCGCGCCGCCTGGCTGAAGAAGCTGGCGGCCGTCCTTCCCGACCTCGTCGGGGTCTCCCCGGCCGCGGCCATGGACGACGCCGAGGGCAGTGCGGCGGGAGTCGACAAGCTCGTACAGTCCCTGACCCCACCGGAGCCGGACCTGCCGGCGCTGACGGAGAAGGACCCGCGGCTCGCGGCCGCGCACGAGGGGGCGAAGCAGTGCGCCGCGGGCTGGAGGCCCGGAGAACCCGGCGACGGGACGGACTCGCCCGCACCTGGCCCCACCGGCCCGCTGCCCAAGGCATCGGACGGCAAGAACACCGGCGCCTGCTCGGACGGCGCGTGCGAGGTCCTGGTGACCTCCACGGCGGACATCACGGCGAACGGGCTGAACGTGCGTGTCACCGTGGCCGACGACTCCGTCACCTTCCACACGGCGGGCACCGTGATGCAGCTGAGCGGCGCGGGCGGCGAGGCCGGGTTCGGTGACGAGTTGAAGGCGATCGTCGTCGCGCACAACAAGGACGGCGCCGTGCTGAAGTTCAGCACCCCCTGAGCCACCCCGAGCCCCTTGAGCCTCACCCGCTGAGCTCTGACGCCCCGCCCGGTCGCGGGCCCGGTCGCCGGGGCCCGCCACGGGGCGCGTACCGGTGATACGGCAACGGGTGCCGCTAAGGGGCGTCGCACACCGTCCGGTGTGCGAGTCGCGGCAGGCGCTCCTCCCATTCGGCACGCGTGAGCGTTCCGCCGGTGTGTTCGCAGACGTACTCCGCCGCGCGGTCCGTGTTCAGGAGCCACACCCGGGCCGTCAGGTCGTAGCCGGCGGAGGCGAGGGTGTCGCCCTCCGGGCTGAACGCGACGGAGGTGACGGTGTCGAGGTGCCCGGTGAGTTCCCCGCCGGCGGGCTCGGCACGGTCCGGTTGTGCCACGTCCCACAGCCGGACCGTGTGGTCACTGCTGCCGGTGGCCAGTGTCTTCCCGTCGGGCGAGTAGGCCACCGACCTGATCGGCCCACGGTGCCCGTCCAGTTCCTCTCCGGTCCGCCGGGCGCGGTCCGGCCGGCGGACGTCCCACAGCCGTACGGCACGGTCCTCGCCGCCGGTGGCCAGCGTCTTCCCGTCCGGGGCGAAGGCGACGGCGTTGACCGACCCGTCGTCCCCGGTGAGAGCCGCACCGGCGGGCCGCGCGCGCGCCGGGTCGTGCACGTGCCACAGCCGCACCGTGCCGTCCTCGCCGCCGGTGGCCAGCGTCTTCCCGTCCGGGGCGAAGGCGACGGAGCGGACGGCGTCCCCGTGGCCGCGCAGCGGTGCGCCGAGCGGCCGTACGCGGTCCGGCCGGCGCACGTCCCACAGCCGCACCGTGCCGTCCTCGCCGCCGGTGGCCAGTACGCGGCCGGCCGGGGCGAACGCGACGGTGACGGTGCCGCCGTCGTGCGCGTCCAGCGGTTCGCCGAGCGGGGCCGGACGTTCGGGCGCGGAGACGTCCCACAGCCGTACGCTGCCGTCCAGCGAGCCGCCGGCCACCGTGCGGCTGTCCGGGGCGAACGCGACGGCCAGTACCTCGTCCTCGTGGCCGGTGAGCATCCGCGGGATGCGGCGCGGGCGGCCCGGCTCGTCGACGTCCCACAGGCGGATCAGCGCGTCGTCGGTGCTGGCGGCGGCGAGCAGGCGGCCGTCGGGGCTGTGGGCGACGGCGGTCAGCGGGTTGGTGAAGTCCGTGAGGACGGTCGGCGGCCGGTGCCAGAGGTGGACGCGGCGGTCGGCGCCGGCGCTGGCGAGGGTACGGCCGTCGGGGCTGAAAGCCACCTCCCACACGGCCTCCGTGTGGCCGGCCAGCGGCTCCCCGAGCTGCTGCGGATACGCGGGGTTGGCCACGTTCCACAGGATCGGCGCGTTGTCCTCGCCCGCGCTCGCCAGGGTGCGGCCGTCGGAACTGAAGGCCACCGACATGACGGGCGCGGTGTGCTCGGTGAGCGGATCGCCCAGCGGCCGCGGGCGGCCCGGGCCGGACACGTCCCACAGCCGTACGGTGTCGTCGAAGCCCGCCGTGGCCAGCGTCCGGCCGTCCGGGGAGAAGGCCACCGTCCAGACGGAGGCGGTGTGTCCGCGCAGCGGCTCGCCGAGCGGCTCGATCCCGTCCTCGCCCGTGCGCCACATCCGTACGGTGCCGTCGAAGCCCGCCGTGGCCAGGGTGCCCCCGTCCGGGGCGAACGCGACGGCGCGGACGCTGCCTTTCTCGGACGCGTCGGCCTCGACGGGCTCGCCGAGCGGTGTGAGCCGGTCCGGGAGGCTCAGGTCCCAGAGCCGTACGGTCCCGTCGTCTCCGGCGGTGGCCAGCGTCCGGCCGCCGGGTGCGAACGCGACGGAGACGACGTTCTCTCCGTCGTGGCTCATCAGCGGCCGGCCGACGGGGCGGGGCCGCTCCCGGTCGCGCACGTCCCACAGCCGGACGCCGCCGCCTTTCCCGGTAGCCGCCAGGAGGCCACCGCCCTGTGGTGCGAAGGCGACCGCGCCGACCGGGCCCGTGGGGAATCGCAGCGGCTTCCCCAGCGGCTTCCCCAGGCCTCCGCGCCGGTCCGCGGAACCGGGCCCCGCGGCGGTGTCCCACAGCCGGACCGTGCCGTCGTGGCCGCCGCTGGCGAGGGTGCGGCCGTCGGGCGCGTACGCCACGGAGCTGGCGAGACCGGCGTGGCCGGGCAGCCGGGTGGCCAGCGTCCGCCCCGCGTCCGAGGCCAGCCGGGTCCGGGTGTCCGGGGTGGCGCGCATGTGGTGCGCGGCGACGTCGAGGCGGCCGGCCAGCCCGGCGTCGATCTCGCGGACGCTGTCGGCCTCGGTGGTGAGGCGGCCGAAGACGGCGTCGTCCCGTTCGGCCTGCGCGGTGGCGCGCGCCTGGAGGGCGACGACGGCGGTGCCGGTGGCGAGCAGCCCGAGAGCGGCGAGCAGGGCCACGACCGTACGCCGCAGTCGCGCGGTGCGGTGCCGCCGGCGCAGCGAGGCGGTGAGGAACTGCTCTTCCAGAGGTGTGAGTTCGGCGCCGCGGCGGTTCGCCCCGTTGCCCCGGGTCTTCACCGCGGTGCCGTTCGACCGGGCGGCGTCCTCCGGGAAGGCGTCGCGGGCGGCGTCCAGTCGGGAGCCCGCGTAGAGCGCGGCGCTCTCCCGGCCGAGCGCCTGCCAGGTGCGTGCAGACTCGGAGAGCGCCCGGTGGACGCGCAGCCGGTCGCGTTCGGCGTCGATCCAGGCGCGCAACCGGGGCCAGGCGGTGATGAGGGCTTCGTGGGCGAGGTCGACGGTGCCGTCGTCGAACGTGATGAGGCGGGCGCGGACCAGGCGTTCCAGCACCACGCGGGTGTCGGCGGGGCTGCCGAAGTCGAGCTCCGCGTGCTCGGTGGGGCGGCGGGTGTCCGCCGCCCCGTCGCCGGGCGTGATGAGCCGGAGGAGCACCCGCCGGGCCACCTCGGCCTGGGACTGCGTGAGTTCGCCGTACACCTGCTCGGCCGTCCGGACGACGGCGCCGCGCAGTCCGCCCGCCGCCTCGTACGCGGCCTCCGTCAGGACCCGGCCGCTGCGGTGGCGCCAGGTCTCCAGCAGGGCGTGCGACATCATCGGCAGTCCGCCCGGGGCGCCCTCGACCTCGTCGAGAAGGCGGTCGGTCAGGGAGCGTTCGACGATCAGGCCGTCCGCGGCGGCCGGGCGCACGATGGCCTCCCGCAGCTCCGCGCGGCTCATCGGCCCGGCGAGCAGTGTGGCTCCCTGCAACGCGGCGGTGAGGCCTGGGTGTTCGGCGCAGCGGCCGAGGAAGTCGGCCCGCACCGCGATGAGGACGCGCAGCCGGCTGCCGGTGGCGGCGACGAGGCGGTCGATGAAGGCGTCCCGGTCGGCCGGGTCGGCGCCGAGGGTGTACAGCTCCTCGAACTGGTCGACGATCAGCCAGGTGTCGGCGTCGGTACCGGGCACGGGCGTGAGCCGGCCGGCGTGGGTGCGCAGCGGATCGGGGCCGGGCGTGAAGATCCGTACGGCTGCCGGAGCGGGCCCGCGGTCCCCGTCGCCGGCGTCCTTCGGCGGGGTGCGCAGCCGGGGGATCAGGCCGGCGCGCAGGAGCGAGGACTTGCCGCTGCCGGAGGGGCCGAAGACGGCGGTGAGGCGGTGCTCGCGGTTCAGTGCGGTCAGCCGCTCCAGGAGCTGGTCGCGGCCGAAGAAGAGTCCGGCGTCGGCCAGTTCGAACCGGGTCAGACCGCGGTACGGCGGCCGGGAGTTCTCGTCTCCGGACACCTCGGCGGCGAGCTCGGCCGACACCTCGCGCCAGCGCCGCTCCCACTCGGTCACGTCGCCGCCGCACGCCTCCACATAGGCGAGCGCCACCGCTCGGGTGGGCAGTTGCTTCCCGGCCGCCGCCTGCGACAGCGTGGTCACTCCGTACCGCGCCCGCTGAGCCATGGCCCGGTACGTGGGCTTCCCCGCGGCCTCGCGCAGCGTCCGCAGCCCGGCGGCGAACCGCTGAACCGGTCCTGCCCCCGGGTCCAGTTCGCCCTCGGTGCGGCCCGGCCCTGGCTGTCCCGACACGTGCCCGCCCCCTCGTTCCGCCGCGTCGCCACCAGGGCGTCACCCGGTGCGTCCGCTCGGACGCCCACGGTAGGAAGCCGGGAGGCGCGACCGCAACCGAACTGCCGGATAACCGCGGGCGGGACACGGGCGTTCACCCGGTCTTCACGACTGGCCGCGGCCGGCCCGCCCCGCGGGTTCGCGCCTCGGGTTGTTCGGCGCCGGGACAGGGCCTGCTGAACAACGGCGTACGGCGGTCGAATGGCCGGGGGCGGTGGCCGGGAACGGCCACGGCACGGTCCGAGCCCGGGCGAAGGGGGGAGGGCTCGGGCCGCCCCCTCACACACGCGACAGCTGAAGGAGACGCATGTACGGACGAGCTCGTGCCCGGCCCCTCGCCGTGGGGTTCGGAGCGGCTGCCCCGGTGGTGACCTCGCGACGTCCACCACGGCGAACGCCGCTCCGGCGCGGCCGCCGACGGCCGCCGACGGCCGCCGAACGGTACGGCTGGGGCGCCCCGCCGCCCGAGTGGCCGGACGGGTTCGGGTACGGCTCCGAGGCTGACCCCGCCGTACCCGACCGCGACAAGTGGCGCCTGGCGGGCGGCGGCCCCGGCGAGTGCCGGCCCGGCCACAGCGGCAACGTCCGCCGCTGCGACGCGAACACCCGGGTCGTCGGCGGCGTTCTGCGCATGACCGGCGAGGCGGACGGCGACAGCGGCTGGCTCGCCTCGCCGTACGGACGGCGGTACGGCCCCTGCGAGGCGCGCGTACGCTCCCGGGCCACCGCCCCCGACAGCGGGCGGCAGTACCACCCGCTGCTGATCCTCCGGCCCGGCTCCGGCGGACATCCGCGGGACGGTGAGCACGACTACCTGGAGAACGGCGGCCCGGGTGAGCGGTGCGCCGAGGCATTCCTGCACTACCCGTACCCGGAGGACGTGCCCGTACAGCAGGAGTTCGCGCGGAAGTGCGGCGTGGACCTGTCGCGGTGGCACAACGTCGCCGTCGAGTGGACCGCGGACCATCTCCGCGGCTTCCTCGACGGAAAGAAGTGGTTCCGCTTCTCCGGCGGCGCGAACGCGGGCCGCGACTGCGTCCCGTGCGCCCCGTCCACGCGCCAGACCATCCAGCTCGACAACGTCTACGAAGACGGCCTGCAGAGCGCCGTCTTCGAGGTCGACTGGGCCCGGGTCCACCACCTGCCCGACTCCCGAACGAAAGCGTGAGGTGATCCCCATGCGGGACTTCTCCCACCGGAGCGACCCATCCGGCCCGTCCCACCCGCTCGGTCCGCCCGGTGATCCCCGTCCACCCGAGGCGGCGCGCTTCTCCGGGGCCCTCGTCTTCGCGCTCGTGGTCGTCGTCGCGCACGCGGTGGGCACCGCCTTCGGCGGCTGGGCCGTCCTCGATGAGAACTACAGCAAGCGGGAGCACGGACAGGACCTGATCATGCCGATGGGCATGGCCTGGTTCGTGGCGCTGTTCTGCTGGGGGCTGGCGGCGCTTCAGGGTGCTTGCGCCGTCCTGGCCGGCAGGCGCCGCCCCTGGACCCGTGTGGTGCTGGTCGTGTGCCTGGCCTTCGTGGCGTGCTCGACACTCCTCGCCTTCATCGGCTCGCTGGCCTCCGGAGCGCCCAGTCCGGCGGTGCTGCTGGTCTTCTGCGTCGACGGGGCGGCCCTGTGGGTGGTGCGCGGCGAGACCGCCCGCCGCTGGTTCTCCGTACGCGGCCCGGCGCCCACTCCCCCTCGAGGATGACGGCCCATGGATCACTCGACGTACGAACACGACCCGTACCGGCCGCCCGGCGAGCCGCCCCTGCCACCCCGGCCGCCCTCGTCCCCGGTCCCGGCCCCCTGCGACCCGGTGGCGGCCGCGGCCGGCAACGCCTCGATGCTCGGCATCGGCTATCTGCTGCTGGGCCACCGGCGGCTGGCCGCGCTCGCCGTGCTCGGCACCGGCATGCTTCTCAAGCTCACCGCCGCGACCGCCGAGCTCTGGTGTGAGCTTCTGCTGCTCCTGTGGTGGGCGGCCTGCACGGCCCACGGATGGTTCCTGGCCCGTAGGCGCGAGCATGTCCTGCGGAGGGGGCAGCGCAACGCCACCCTCGCCGTCACGGTCGCGGTCCTGCTGACTGGCGTGCTGCTGCGCGTCGAGGCGCACGGTATCGAGAACCGGGTGAACGAGGCTCGCGAGGCCGGTGACTGCGACGAGGCCGTCGCCGCGCAGAGCGAGGTGTGGTCCGGCCACCGGATGGCGGGAGCGACGGTCGTCGGACCCGGGGACGCGGTGGTGGAGACCTGCCAACGGCTGGAACGCGTCGCGTCCACGCTGTACGCCGCCGGGCGATCCGGGGATCTCGAGAAACTGGAGCAAGGCTTCGGCGTCCTCGCCCAGGTCCTGGCGGAACCCGGCCACGAGAAGACCGTCCGGACAACCCTGGACACCTTCCTCGGCGCCCTGCCCACCGCCAACGCGTGCGACACGGCCGACATCGCCGGCTGGCTCCGCAACCGCGAGCCCACCCGTGACGTCCTGGACCGGTCCGCCGACGCCGCGGCGCGTACGGAACCCGCCGCGCTGGCCGGATGCGGTGACGCCCTGATGGCCGAGAAGAACTGGAAACAGGCACGAGCACGCTACCAGCGGCTACTCGACACGTATCCGGACGAGCCGCTGACAGGCAAGGCACGCAGCGGCGTGAAGAAGGCCGGCCTGGCCGTCGAACTCGACGAGGTGCGCGCTCTGATCGGGGCCACCCACAGCGCGACGTCCGGCTACTGCGACAAACCCGCCGAGTACAGCGCCGCCCCGCCGTACCGCAAGGGGTCCAACCGGGCGCTCTTCCTCGGCGACACCGAGTACACCGGCAAGCTCCCCGGCGGCTGGCGCACCGACGACCCGGTCAAGGCGGCGCTCGTGGTCTGCGCGGACTCGGCGGAGAACGGCGCCGCCGTGGAGGCCTGCCACTACGAGAACGACAGGTCCGACCACTTCCCCCACCGAGTCACCTTCCACAAGGTCAAGATCCCGCTGAAGATCTACGAGCTGCGCACCGGTAAGCGCGTCGGTCCACGCTCGGTGCAGATCAGCGGCGGAAGCTGCCCGGCCGTCCTGCACTACGAGTACTACGGCACCTACGACTACGGACCGGGCGACCAGCTCGTCTCCACCACCAACTCCGGCATACGGGACGCCTTCCGCCCGATCATCACCCGCTGACGTTCCTGGACATCGACCTGACAGGACGCATCGGTCGAGCAGCCCGCCGGGGCCAACGGTTCACCCGCCCGCCGGGCGACGGGTGCGGTCGCAGCGGGACCGGTGCCCGGTTCGGCGCGTCTCCGGCGCGCGGGACACGGCCGCGTCATGATCCTGTGCGACGCCGTGGGGTGCCGCGCCCTCTCCCCGGTGGCCGTCCGACGGGGGTCTGCCGTCGGTCGCCGGGGGCCTGCTGTCGGGCGCCGAGGGCCTTGGGAGCCCCTCAGCTCGGCGGTGCGCCGAGCGGGTGCTGCTCCAGGGCCTTGGCGACCCCGTACAGGTTCGCCGCCATCGCCCGGCCCGTCCGGTCGGACCAGTCGTGGCCCCGCTCGTCGTCGAGGTAGTCGGGGCCGGCGCCCGGGCCGAGGTGCCAGTACGTCCAGGCCTGGCCGGGGACGGTGTAGCCGATGTCGCCGAGGGCGCCGGCGATCTCGCTGATCACGTGGTGGGCGCCGTCCTCGTTGCCGGTCACCACGACACCGGCGACGCGGTTGTACGCCACGGGCCTGCCCACGTCGTCCTTCTCGGACAGCATGGCGTCCATCCGCTCCAGCACCCGCTGGGCCACCGAGGAGGGGCGTCCGAGCCAGGTCGGCGAGGCCATGATGAGGATCCGCGTGTCCAGGAGCATGCGGTGCATCTCCGGCCACTGGTCGCCCTCGCCCTCGTCGCTGGTCACCCCGGGTTTGATGTTCAGGTCGACCGCGCGGACGAAGCGGACCTCCACCCCGTGGGCGACGAGTTGGCGGGCCACGACGTTGGCCAGCGCGTGGGTGTTGGACGGCTCGGGTGATTCCTTGAGCGTGCAATTGATCACCAGTGCTTTCATGCCTCACGCGTACCCAGGACCCGCAGGCCGAGACGGCGCCCGGGCCCCGATCGAGTGAGCATGAAAAGGCCCATACGGGGCAACCGGTGTCCCGAGACATGGAGGGTGCCATGACCATGACGGAGCAGCCGGCCGGGTCGAAGGGGCGGGGCAGCGGGGCCGCCACCTGCTGCGCGTGCGTGCACGGTACCGGGAACGGCCCCGTCGCGGAGCCGCCGGAGACGGCGCGTGAACGGGTCAACCGGCGGTGGAACGAGATTCTCCAGGAGACCCGGGTCGCCCAGACGGGCGTACAGATCCTCTTCGGATTCCTGCTCAGCGTGGCGTTCACACCGCTGTTCCGGGATCTCGGCACCTTCGACCGGGTGGTCTACGTCCTGACGGTGGTTCTCGGAGCGTCGGCCACCGCCTCACTGATAGCGCCCGTCTCGATCCATCGCTTCCTGTCCGGGCAGCGCATGAAGGACGAGGTGGTGGGGGCCGCGAGCCGGCTGATGATGTGCGGCATGGTGCTGCTCGCCCTGACCATCGGCGGCACGCTCCTGCTCATCCTCCACGTCGTGGTGCCGGGCCTCCTCGCGGAGGCACTGGTCGGCGTCGTCATGGTGTGGTTCGCCCTGTGCTGGTACGCGCTGCCGCTGTGGCTGCGGCGCCGGGGCGCCGGGCGCCCGGACGGCGAGGGCGGCTGAGCCCCCGGGCGCCGTACCGTCACGTCAGACTCATCGCGAACGTCACGGTGGTCCCGGCCGGCCCCGAGGCGATGGTGAGGCGGTCGGTGATCAGGCGCGTGAGCCACAGGCCCCGGCCGCGGCAGGCGCCGTTGAGGCCGGGGGCGAGGTCGGGGATGACGTCCTCGGTGAAGCCCGGGCCCCGGTCGGTGACGCGGCACTCCAGCTCCTTCCCGGTCCTGGCCAGCTCCAGCAGGCCGTGCCCGCCCGCGTGTTGGACGACATTGCCGGCCACGGCGTCCATGGCGACGACGAACTCACCACGCCGGGGCTCCGGGAGCCCGGAGAGCGCCGCGCAGCTCTCCACCAGAACGCGCAGTCGTGGGATGTCCGCGCCGCCGAAGCGGCGGCGCAGCAACAGTTCCTCGCCGGTGCCGGGCGGACCCCCGGCCGATTCCACGGTCATGGCGCTACCCCGTCACATCGAGGGCGGCGGGGTCCGCGCCGAGGCGGCGCAGCAGGCGTGCGTGCCGCTCGGAGCAGCGGATCCGTACGGGCCGGTGGGCCGGCGCCCGGTCGAGCAGGAGTACGAGTTCGGCCGCGGACTCGGCGCCGAGGAAACCCGTGCGCAGGAGGTCCACCGTGAAGGGGCCGCCCGGCGGTGGCGGGTTCCGCAGCAGGTCGGCGAGAGCACGGGCGAGCTGCTCCCGCGTCGCCAGATCCGCCTCGCCGATGACGCGGAGGGTGCCGTCGCCGAGGCCGCACCGCAGATGGCCGAGGCGGGGCAGCAGGTGCTCCGGGTGGGCCCGCCACATGGACTCCAGGACCGGTCCGGGGAAACAGCGCCGGTCGTAGGCACAGATCTCGCTGTAGAAGCCGTCCGTGAACAGGTGGCCGGCCCGGCGCTCGCGGTCCATCATCGCGTCGAGATCGGCGCCGAGGTCGGCCACCCACCCCATGTCGATGTACGTCCGCAGGCCGGTGAACCCCTCGGCGCGGGCGGCCGCGGACTCCTCGACGATGCGCTGCCACTGCCGGTCGGCGGTGAACCGCCGGGCCGGCAGGATCAGTTCCCGCATGCTGCTCAGCTCCAGTTGCGCCCTCTCGTATCCGGACGCGGGCGGCAGCCCCGGGGCTCCCTGCAGCCGCGACCGGACCTGTGTCTCGGTCAGACGCGGCGGTCCGAAGACGATGACCTTCTCGCCCCGCGCCAGTCCGGACCAGACGAACGCGGCCAGCACGTCCCAGCCGGGCGCCTCGTCGTCGTAGCACAGGAACGCGTGATGACCGGGGCCCATGCGCTGCACGGGAAGCGTCCCGGGATGGTGCTCCTCGTCGGCGAGCCCGCCCACCTCACCACCCCCGTGTAACCGCCGTGTGGCGCTACGTTACCAAGTCGCGCGGGCCTTCATTGACGGTCCCGGGTGTCGGGGTGCCCCTCGCGCGGCGCGTCGCCGGGCACCGGCCCCTTCGGCGCGGCCGGCCCGGGCGGCTCCTCCGCCCCTTCGGCGGGGCCGTCGTCCGGTCGCCTGCTCGCCTTCCGCTTCTCGTCCTCGAGCCGCCTGCGGACCTCTTCGGGCTTGTCTCCGAGCTGGTTCACGTCCCTCTCCGTCTCGTCGTCGCGGGAGTCGGGTGACTCGCTTCCGCCGTCAGCGTCACACAGACCCGCCCCACCCGCATGCGGCGGATCCGCCGCCCCGGGACGACCCCGGCGGTCGCGTACACCCTTCGGCTCACCGGCCACCCGTGACCGGCCGGCCGCGGACCAGGCGCCGGGGGCGGGGCGGCCCCGTAACCGTCTCGCGAGGAACCCGGGAGGCGGGGCGGCGGGGCGGTGACGCGGGGCTGGGTACGGGGCGCGGAGTTACCCGTATTGGTCCGGACCTTTGTATTGCCGCGTGGCTCGCCGGAGGGTCAAGCTGCCGGTATGGAACTGGAGTTGCGGCACCTCAGGACGATCAGGGCCATCGCGGACGCCGGCAGTCTCACCAAGGCCGCCACGGCTCTGGGCCTCGCGCAGCCGGCGCTCAGCGCCCAGTTGAAGCGGATCGAGCGCTCCTTGGGCGGCGAGCTCTTCGAGCGGGGGCGTCATGGGGTGCGCGCCACGGCACTCGGGGCCCTGGTGCTCGACCGCGCCAGGGTCGTCCTGCCCGCCGTGCACGAACTCCAGGCGGAGGCGGCGCGGTTCGCCCGGTCCGGGTCTCCGGCCGGCGCCGGGCGGCGTTCCCTGCGCATCGGCGGGACGCACGGGCCGCTGCTGGGCGGGCTCGTCGACCGGATCGCGTCCGCCGACCCGGGCGTCGCGGTGGTCACCCACACCTCGTGGTCCGAGCGCGAGATCGCCGCCTCGACCGTGGCGGGCAGGCTCGACTACGCGCTGATCGGCACGTGCGGTGAGAGCGCGCCGCCCGAGCCGGGCCGGCTGGTGTGGACCGAGGTGGCGCGCGACCCGGTGTTCGTGATGCTGGCCGCCGGCCATCCGCTCGCCGCGCGGGGGGAGGTCGGGCTCGGCGAGCTGGCCGGGGAGGCGTGGACGGACGTGCCGGGTGACGGCTGCTTCGCGGACTGTTTCGCCGCCGCGTGCGTCCGTGCCGGGTTCACGCCGGTGTCCGTGTACGAGACGGACATCGCGTCCTGCGTCCACCTGGTCCAGGTGGGCCGGGCCGTGGGCCTGTGCCGCGCGACGTTCCCCGACACCCCGGGCTTGGTGACCCGCCCGCTGGCGGGCACGCCGCTGGTGTGGCGGCACATGCTCGGACGGCACCCGAGCGCGCCCGCCGCGCTGGACGCGCCCCGGGTGGCCGGCCACCTGCGCGCGGCGCACCGGGCGGCGGTGGACCGAAGCGGGAGTTACGCCCGCTGGCTGGCGTCCCGTCCGGGCGCGGTCCACGACACCGGCACGGTCCAGGACGGCGGCACGGTCCAGGACGGCGGCACGGCGCGGGACGCCGAGCGCGGTCCATAACACCGTGCAGGGGGCCGGCTGGGATCTCCCCCGGCCCGGCCCGCGCTCCCTACGGTTTCGGGACCCCCCCACCCCACCCCCCACTCCCGAGACCGAGGAGACCTCCCCATGTTCCACCGACACGCCAGAGCCGCGTGCGTGGGCGCCGTGACCGTGGGCGCGCTGGTCCTGACGGCACTGCAAGGGGCCGCTGCGGCGCCCTCGGACGGCCACGGTCCGGTCACCGCGCCCCCACCGGCGGCCCGTTCGGCGGCCGCCGCCCTCGCCGTGTCCGCCGTACAGCCCGACGTGCTGCGTGCCATGCAACGGGACCTCGGCCTCACCCGGGCCGAGGCCCGGCAGCGGCTGGTGAACGAGGCGGAGGCGAGCGCGACCACCGCCCGTCTCCGGCAGCGGCTCGCCGGCTCGTACGCCGGTGCCTGGGTCGAGGGGCACGCGTCGTCCGTCCTGACCGTCGCCACCACCCGGGCCGATGACGCGGCGGCGATCAGGGCGAGCGGCGCCGAGGCCGATGTCGTCACGCACAGTCTGGCGGCGCTCGACCGCACCAAGGCGGCTCTGGACCGTGCGGCCCGCACCGCCGCCGACGTCGGCGTCCCCGTCTGGTACGTCGACGTCCGCACCAACTCCGTGGTGGTGCGGGCCGTGGACCCGGGGGCGGCGGCGTCGCTGGTCGGCCGGGTGAGCGAGGCCGACCGGTCGCGGATACGGGTCGTCCCGACACGGGAACGGCCGCGCCCGCTGTACGACATCAGGGGCGGTGACGCGTACTACATGGGCGGCTCCGGCCGCTGCTCGGTGGGCTTCGCGGTCACCCGTGGGACGCAGGCGGGCTTCGCGACGGCGGGGCACTGCGGCCGGGCCGGCACGACCACGACCGGGTACAACCGGGTGGCGCAGGGCTCGTTCCAGGCCTCGACGTTCCCCGGCCGGGACACGGCCTGGGTGGCGACCAACACCAACTGGACCGCGACCCCGTACGTGAAGGGCGCGGGCGGCGCGAACGTCCGGGTGGCCGGTTCGGTCCAGCAGCCGGTCGGCGCCTCGGTCTGCCGCTCGGGTTCCACCACGGGCTGGCACTGCGGCACCATCCAGCAGCACAACACCAGCGTGACGTACCCGGAGGGCACCATCACCGGGGTGACGCGGACCTCGGTGTGCGCCGAACCCGGTGACTCCGGTGGGTCGTACATCTCCGGCAGCCAGGCGCAGGGCGTCACCTCCGGCGGTTCGGGCGACTGCCGGAGCGGGGGTACGACCTACCACCAACCGATCAACCCGCTGCTGCAGGCGTACGGGCTGACGCTGACGACGACCACCGGACCCGGCGACCCGGGCCCGGGCGACCCCGACGAGCCTAGCGGCACATGGGCGGCCGGCACCGTCTACCGGGCGGGTGACCAGGTCACGTACGGGGGTGCGACCTACCTCTGCCTGCAGGGCCACCAGGCGCAGGCCGGGTGGGAACCGCCGAACGTCCCGGCGCTCTGGCAGCGCGGCTGACAGGTGCGCGCCGCGCCCGTCCGGGCGCCGGGCCGTGGGGGCGCGTGCCGTGACCGGTGACGGTCACGGCACGCGCGTGCCCGTACCCGTACCCGGGAGGGCCCGGCCGGCGCCGTGTCAGCGCCCCCTTCGCCCGTGGCCGTCGCGGCGTTCGCGTACCGCCCTGACGTGGGCGACCGCGACGGAGGCCTTGTCCAGGAGCCAGACGGCGCTGAGCGAGAAGAGGGCGAAGCAGAGAAAGAACGCCACGACCGCGGTGACGAGGAGGAGCGGGACGACGGTGGAGGTGGCGCCCCGGAACAGCGGTCCCGCCGCTCCCCCGGCCGCCCCCACGACGGGTACCAGCACCGCGACGAGCACGACGCGGCCCCGGCGGGGCGGGGCGTCGTCGCGCTCCGGGCAGTCGTGGCCGTCGCGGTGCCGGGCGTCCCGCTGATGGTCGTCGTTCGGTCCTTCGCTCACAGTGATCCAGTGTGCGGGGTCGGCCGTGCTTTCCGTAACCGCGTTCCAAGCTCTGGATTCGCTCAAACACCCTCGCCACGCACGCGTGCGTGTGATGCGATGCGGAAACGATCACGAGGCGGGGGATGCGATGAAGGCACGGTTGAGGGCTCGGCTGATCGCGGCGGGGGCCGCGGCCGTACTGCTGGGAGCGGGCGGCGCGGCGTCCGGCACGACCGCCGGGGGCCGGGCCCTGAACGGCGGCGAGGCGCCGCACCACCACTTCGGCTTCGAGAGGTTCCAGGCCGGCGAGGGCTACTGGTTCGCCTGCCCGGCGCTGACCAACACTTCCTCCGAGCCCGTCGAGGTGCTGGGCGCGCAGCTCGTGGGCGCGCCCGCGCACTGGAGGACGGGGGAGGTCAGGGCGGTCGACTGGGGCGACGGGCCGGTCGGGGTCGGGGCGCGTGACGAGACCTTCGCCGGGACGCCCGGCATGGAGCGGGACCGGTCGACCACACCCGTGCGCATCGCGCCCGGTGAGCGCAGCACCGTCTCGTACCTGGTGCGCGCCGAGCCCGTGTCGGCGTCCGCCGCGGGCCGGGCGGAAGGCTGTCGTTTCACCTACCGCTCGGCCCACCGGGTGTACGTCCAGGACCTCGCGTCCCACTACTTCCTCGGCCCCGAGGACGACTGAGCTCCCGGGGGGCCGGGGCCCGGGCGCGTGTCACAGCGGGCGGAGCACCTCCAGACCGATCGCGGGCGAGGCCTTGTCGAGGTCGGCCAGGCACCCTTCGCGGGTGTCGCCGACGACGGTCACCAGGGCGTGCCGGCCGGCGACATGGCCGTGCGGCGGCAGCCGCAGTTCCTGGCCCGGGAGGGCGACGGCCAGCGCGGAGACCACGCCGGGGGGCAGCGCCGCGTGGTCGATCACCACCTGGCGGGCGATGCAGTCCGCCTCCGGGTAGTGGAAGCGGACGGCCGCCACGCGGTGCCGGTCCGGCCGGACGTCGGGCTCGTCGCCGCAGGCCACGCGGGCGGCGACCAGCGCGGCGTCGACACCGAGGGCGAGCCGGCCGATGTCCGGGATGCGGTCGCCGCCGATCCGGGCGTTGATCTCCACGACCTTGGGTCCGTCGGCGGTCAGCCGCAGTTCGGTGTGGGTCCAGCCGGTGGTGAAGCCGACGGCCCCGTGGGCACCGGTCAGCACGTCCCGCACGCGCCGGTCGTCCATCAGCGGATCGCGGCCGTCGACGAGGTGGCCGACCTCCTCGAAGTACGGCGGATAGCCGCAGTCCTTGCGGGCCACGAAGGCGAGCGACATCCGGCCCCGGTACCAGGCCGCGTCCACGCTGATCTCGGGGCCGTCGAGGTACTCCTCGACCAGGACGTCCCCGGGGGCCACCTCCACGGCGCCGGGCGCGGTCGCCGCGCGGGCCAGCCGGAACCGGCTCGCCAGCAGGTGGGCGGACTCCACCTTCACCACGCCCGTACTGGCGTTCAGCGCCCGGGGTTTGAGGACCAGCGGGTAGCCCACGCGGGCGGCGGCGGCACGCGCCTGCGGGAGGGAGGTGACGGGCACCGACTCGGCCTGCGGCACTCCGGCGGCGCGGAGGGCCTCGCGGGTGGCCCGTTTGTCACGGCACCGCAGTACGGCTTCGGGCGGGCTGCCCGGCAGGTCGAGCAGCCGGGCGAGCCGGGCGGTCTGCACGACCCTGGTGTCGTCCCAGGTGATGACCCCGGCGCAGCCCAGTCCCCGGGCGGCGGCCGCCAGCGCGGCCGGGTCGGCGGTGTCCAGGACGGTGTGTCCGGTGAGGTACGGCGCCTCCCAGGTGGGCGCGCGGTCGGCGAGCAGGTGGACGTCGTACTCGTCGGCCACCGAGCGCAGCAGGTACTCGCGGTAGGCCTGCGAGCCCGCGCCGACGAGCGCCAGGGGTCTCCTCACGTGTGTGCCTCCGTCCCGTCGAGGTAGGCCGCCAGGGCCCGTACCGTGCGGTGCTGGTAGAGCCGCGGCAGGGGGAAGACGGGCATCGCGGCGTCCCGGAGGGCGGCCAGCAGCCGTACGGCGAGCAGCGAGTTGCCGCCCAGGCCGAAGAAGTCGTCGTCCGGTCCGACGCGGAAGCCGAACACCCTCTCCCACACACCTCGCAGCCGGCTCTCCAGGTCCCCGGCCTCCTCGTCCGCCGGGCTCGGCGTGCTCTGCCCACCGCCGAGGAGCGGTTCGGGCAGCCGAGCGGTGTCGATCTTTCCATTGGGGGTGAGCGGGAGGGCGGGGAGCGCGGTGACCGTCGAAGGCACCATGTGCTCCGGCAGGAACCGTGCCGCGTGCCGCCGCACCTCCTCCGTGCCCGCCGGGGGCGCGGTGCCGCACGGCTCGCCGTCCTCGCCGCGCAGCACCACGTAGGCGTCCAGCCGGGCGCCGGCCGCGTCGCCGGGTGTCCGCCGCAGCACCACGGCGGCCGCCGCGACCGCCGGCGCCTCCAGCAGCCGGGCCCGGATCTCGTCCGGCTCGATGCGGAACCCGCGCAGCTTCACCTGGTTGTCGAGCCGCCCCAGGTGCTCCAGCCTGCCGTCGGGCAGGAGCCGGCCCCGGTCGCCGCTGCGGTACATGGGGCCGGGGGCGTACGGGTCGGGCACGAAGCGCCGTTCGGTCAGCTCCGGCCGGTTGAGGTACTGTCCGGCCACCCCGGCCCCTCCGACGTGGATCTCGCCGGCGGCACCCGGGGGCAGTTCGCGGCCCTCGGGATCGAGCACGTAGACGTGCCAGCCGGGCAGCGGATGCCCGACCGACCGCGAACCGGTGAGCGCCTCGCGGCGGGTGACGGTCTGGGCGGTGACGTGCACGGTGGTCTCGGTGATGCCGAACATGTTGACCAGGCGGCACCGCGACGCCGGGTGCCGGTCCAGCCAGGACCGCAGCGGGCCGGTGTCCAGCGGCTCGCCGCCGAAGACCACCAGGCGCACCGAGTCCGTCACCGGTTCGGCGCGGTCGGCCTCCATCAGCTGGGCGAACGCGCTCGGGGTCTGGCTGAGGACGGTCACCCGCTCGTCGGCCAGCAGCCGGGCGAACCGCTGGGGGTCCCGGGACGCCCAGTAGGGCACGACCACGAGTTTGCCGCCGGTCGTCAGGCACCCCCAGATCTCCCAGACGGAGAAGTCGAAGGCGCTGGAGTGGAAGAGGGTCCACACGTCGTTGCCGCCCAGGGCGAAGTCCTCCCGGGTCGCGTCCATGAGGGCCGCCACGTTGCGGTGCGGGACGACGACGCCCTTGGGGCGGCCCGTGGAGCCGGAGGTGTAGATGACGTAGGCGGCGCCGTCGGCCGAGAGCGACCCGGGCGCGGGCAGGTCGTCCGGGGCCTCCCCGGCGAGGGAACCGGGGCGTACGGTCCGGACCCCCTCCAGGGCGGGGAACGCCTCGGACTCCGTGACGACCAGGTCCAGTTCGGCGTCCTCGGTCATGTACGCCAGCCGGTCCGCCGGGTAGGCGGGGTCCATCGGAACGTACGCGGCCCCCGTCACGAGCACCCCGAGCAGGACCACCACGAGGTCGGCCGTGCGGTCCAGGCAGACGCCCACCCGGTCCCCCGGTGCGACGCCGAGCGCCCGCAGCGAGCGGGCGATGCGGTCCGCCCGCTCATCGAGCTGACGGTAGGTGAGGTCTTCGCCGTCGTACGTCAGGGCCGTCGCGTCCGGGGTCCGCTCGGCCCAGGAGCGTACGGTCTGCTCGATGCGGGCGCCCGGCGCGCCGGGTGCCGTGGGCGTGCGTCCGAGGCCGCCGAGGACGGCCAGGCGGCGCCGCTGCTCGTCGTCGAAGAGCGGAACGTCGGCCAGCGGGGTGTCCGGGCGGGCGGTGACCAGTGCCCGGTGGGCGGTGACGAGCATGCCGGTGAGCCACTCCACGGCGGCGTCACCGAAGACGGAGCGCCGGTGGTGGCAGACGCCGGACAGGACGGTGGAGCCGTCGTCGGTCACGTGCACCGACAGGGGGTGGAGCGGGGCCAGGAACGGCCTGGTCGCGATGGTCTCGGCCTTGAGCCCCTCGCCGGTGAGCACCTCGGCCGGCTCCGTGACGTACAGTCCGGCCACCGGGGCGCGGGAGGGCGCCGGGCGGGCGTGCCGGACCTGGTCCAGGTACTCCCCCACCGTGGCGGCCGGTCCGGCCGTGAACGTGACGCTGTGCTCCGCATCCACGCCCAGCTCAACCTCGGGGCCGCCGGTGCAGCGGACCAGGACCAGCCCGAGCGCCGCCGCGGCCGTGACCGCCGTCGGCACGTCGCCGTGGACGGGCAGGGTGAAGGCGCGGGCGCCCGCCGTGGTCGCGCCGGGCTCGCCGAGTCCCCAGTCGGGGGCGGGCGCCCGGTCGAGCCTGGCCACACCCTCCCGCAGCCGCCCGGCCACGTCCTCGCTGAGCCGCCCGGCCACGTCCTCCGGCCCGGGGGACGGCGCGGTGACCGGCGCGGTGACCGGCCCAGGGGGCGCCGCGGGGGGTCCCAGCAGCAGCGCGCGGGCCAGCTCGTACGGGGCGACCGGCACCGCCCGGTGGGCGACGACGACGAGGTCGGCGGCCCCGTCGGCGTACCGCAGCAGGACGGCCCGCAGGCCGGGCCCCGTCGCCGGGTCGGCGGGGCGGCTCAGTTCGCGTTCGCGCGAGCGGGCCGCGGCGGGGGACTCCGCGCCCTCGGGCACGTCCTGCACCCACAGCCGGGTCGTGGTGGTGCCGGTGAGCGGCGCCAGGTCGCGGCCCAGCCGCTCGGGATCGGCGCCGCCGTGCACGCGCAGGGCGACGGCGCGGCACAACCGGCCCGCGGTGGACGGGTCGTGGAGGTGGTCGTCGGTCATCGGCTGGTGAACCCTCCGTCCACGGTGACCGTCGAGCCGGTCACCTGCCGGGACTCGTCGGACGCGAGCCAGAGCGCGGCGCCCGCCACGTCGTCCGGCTCGATGAGCCGGTTCATCGGCTGGGCGGCCACGAAGGTCTGCTCGTGCTCCTCGACGGGCACGTCGAGGGACCGAGCGATCTCGCTGAGCATCCGTCCCTCGGCCGCCTCGTCGTCGCGCACCGAGCCGGGGCACAGCGCGTTCACCCGTACCCCGAACGGCGCGAGGTCCAGCGCGGCGGCCTTGGTCAGACCGACCAGCGCGTGTTTGGCGGTGACGTACCCCGCGAAGTGGCGGTAGCCGACGAGTCCGGCGGTCGAGGCGACGTTGACGACGCTGCCCGAGCGCTGCCGGGTCATCGCGCCGCCGACGGCCCGGATCATGCGCCAGGCGCCGGAGACGTCGACGTCGAGCATCAGGTCCCACTCGTCGGGCGTGATGTCGTGCACCGTCTTGCCCGAGGGCGCGGCGATCCCGGCGTTGTTGAGCAGGACGTCGATTCTGCCGAACCGGTCGAGGGCCGTCTCCACGACCGCGCGTACGTCCTCGGTGTCCCGGACGTCCGCCGGCGCGGTGACGACGACACAGCCGCCTCCCTGCTCGCGGCAGAGGAGCGCGGTGTGGGCCAGCTGGTCGGCCGTGCCCAGGGGGTAGGGCACCCCGGGCAGGTCCCGGCCGATGTCGGTGAGGAGCAGGTCGGCTCCGGCGCGGGCGTACGCCACGGCGCACGCCCGGCCGATGCCGCGCGCGGCGCCGGTGACCACGGCGGTCTTCCCGGCGAGCCGGCCGGGCGGGTGCCCGGCGGGTGCGGGAGGTGTGCCGGGTGCCGTCGGGGCGGGTGTCGTCATCGTCTCACCGCCAGTCCGGCCAGCTCCGCGTCGAGCAGGCGCATCAGGCCGTCGGGCGACTCGACCACGTACATGTGCCCGCCGGGCAGCTCGGCGTGGTGGTACCCGGCCGTGGTCGCCGCCTCCCACTCCGCCGCCTCGTCGGGTGAGACGAGCTCGTCGTGGTCGCCGCGTACCGAGACGACGGGAACCGGCAGGGGCTTGCCGGACGGCGCCCGGTAGTTCTCGTGCATCTCCACGTCGGCGCGGAGCGGCGGCAGGAGCATCTCCCGCAGGTCGGGGTGTTCCAGCGCCGGGTGGGTGTACCCGGCGAACTCCCGCACCTGCGACAGGAACGCCTCGTCCGTGAGGCCGGTGGCCCTGGTGCGGCGCTGCGTCCACGGTCCGGGCGAGCCGCTGACGATGAGTTTCACCACCTCGGGCCGGCCCGGCGCGCACAGCCGGTGGGCCATCTCGTAGGCCAGGACGGCGCCGAGGCTGTGGCCGAACAGGGCGACGGCCGGGCTGCCGGCGATCCGGTCGAGCACGGACGGCAGCAGGTCGTCGACGGCCGTGACGACATCGGTGTGCAGCGGCTCGCCGAAGCGCTCCTCACGGCCGGGGAGCTGGACGGGGGTGATGAGCACCGTGTCGCTGCCGTACTCCTGGCAGCGGCGGTACACGGAGGCGCCGGCACCGGCGAAGGGGAAGCACAGGACGGGTATCTGCTGCATGTCAGCCCTCCATCTCGGTCGTGGCCGCCCACGCCCGCTCGATCAGTTCGCCGGTACCGGCGGGGTTTCCTCGTACGAAGTAGTGGCCGCCGGATGCCAGTCGCCCGAAGCGCACGTCCTCGGCGAGCAGTTCCCAGGAGCGGTAGGCGTCGGCGGCGTGGGTGAGGCCCCGGTCGTCGTCGGCGACGACGACCGTGAACGGCGCTTCGATCCGCCGGTCGGTGTGCTGCTCGGTGCGCCGCTCGGTGCGTCCGATGAAGTAGCGGTAGCCCTCGCACACGTCGTGCCGGAACAGGTCGCCGAGGAAGGACGTGTAGCGGTGGTCGAGGCCGTCCAGTTCGCCGTAGCCGGTCTCCTCGACCATGTACCTGATGATCTCCTCGTCGCTCCAGCCGTCGATCATGGCGATGGACTCGCGCATGTCCGGGACGGGCGGCAGCAGCTTGGACCCGATGAAGACGTGCCGGAGGTCGAAGCCGCGCTCCTCCAGGACGCGGGCCAGCTCGACGGTCACGGCGGCGCCACCGCAGTGGCCCCACAGGATCAGCGGCAGGTCGGCCCGCCGCTCGATCTCGTCGACGATCCGCGCCGCCGTCTCGGTGACGTCGGTGAACCCGCCCCGGCGTTCGGGGCTGTGGCCCGGCTGTTCGACGCCGTACACCACGAGGTCCGGGGTCAGCTTCTCGATCGCCTCGGCGAGCGGTTTGAAGTTGACCGGGTGGCCGCAGGGGTACGGGACGCAGATCACCGCTCCGAGGGCCGCCTCGGCGGGGGCGCCGGTCAGCCGCTGGAGCAGCTCGCCGCCCTCCTGGCCGGTGCCCTCCTCCCGCGCCGAGCGGTGGTCCACCAGGGCGGCCAGCTCGTCGAGGCGCGAGGTGCGGGTGAGGTCGGAGAGGGTGACCAGGCCGTCGAGTTCCAGGACGACGCGGAGCGCCGACAGGGAGTTCCCGCCGAGTGCGAAGAAGTCGCCGTCGCGCGCGAGGGCGGAGGGCGGGGTGCCGAGGACGTTCGCCCACGCCTCTCGGATGCGGGTGACGGTGGCCTCGGACGCGCTGCCGGCGGTGGTGGCGGAGGACGTCGCCTCGGCGGCGGGGCCGGGGGCGCGGCCCAGCAGGGCGAGGTCCTCGGCGGCGAGGAGGGCGTGGGCGTCGTGCGGGGCGTCCGGCTCAGCGGCCATCAGCTCCAGTACCCGGACGAAGTAGCCGCCGATGCGGTCGATCTGCGCCTCGTCGTACAGGTGGGTGTGGAAGTGCAGGCAGAGCTGGAGCTCGTCGTCGGAGAAGTGCCGGGAGAACTCCGTGCGGAACGGGAACTCCGTCTCCGAGTCCACCCGCATGTCCAGCATCGAGAACTCGGGGAGCTTCTTGAGGTTCTGGAGCAGGTAGAAGTGCGTGAAGTTGAACGTGGTGCTGAACAGGGCGCGCTGGGTGGCCAGGTCCTGCTTCATCCGGGCCATGGGGTAGCGCCGGTGCGGCAGGAGGTCGAGTTCGGCGCGGTACACCCGGCGGATCAGGTCGGCCCAGCTCCCGCCGGCGAGGTCCACCTGGAACGGGACGGTGTTGAGGTGCAGGCCGAGGGTGGTCTCCGCGCCCGGCAGCTCGGGCCGGCCGCTGTGCTCGTAGCCGGTCATCACGGTGTCCTGTCCGGACACCAGGGCGAGGACCTTCATGTGGGCGGCGAGCAGCACGTCCTTGAAGGGTACGGACAGGGCGTCGGCGGTCGCCTCGACGCGCCGCGTCAGCCCGGCCGGCAGGGGGACGTCCCGCAGGACGACACGGAAGTCGTCGGTGGGCTCGGCGCCGGGGCGGGGCGGGACGTCGGCCGGGTGCGGGTCCTGGAGCACCCTCAGCCAGAAGTCGCGTGACCGCGGGGAGCGCAGGGCCTCGGTCTCCAGCCCGACGAAGTTGCGCAGGTGGTTGTCGACGGGCGGGCGGGAGGTGTCCCGGCCCTCGCGGAGCTGGTGGTACAGCTCGAACAGCTGGGTGTGCAACAGGGAGATGGACCAGCCGTCCAGGGCCGAGTTGTGCTGGCTGACCGTGTAGCGGAAGAGGTCGTCGCGGAGCACCTGGACGTGGAGGGTGACCAGTCCGCCCTCCTCCCACACGAAGCGGCGGGCCTTCTCCTTCGCCAGCCACTCCTGGTGCCAGGCCTCCTGCTCCGCCGCGTCGAGGTGGCGCAGGTCGGCGACGGTCAGCGGGGGCTCGACCTCCCGGTGCACGATCTGCAGGAACTCGCTGTAGCCGGTGAGGTGGTAGGTGGTGCGCAGGATCGGGTGGCGGGCGGTGAGCCGGCGTACGGCCTCGGTGAAGGCCTCGGTGTCGAAGGTGCCGGTGATCGAGTGGCTCAGCACGTCGTGGTACTGACCGAGGCCGCCGGTGATCTCGGTCTGGAAGATCAGCCCGGCCTGGAGCATGGAGAGCGGGTACGCGTCCTCGGCGTCCTCCGGCAGCAGCGCCCGGTCGGCGTCGCCGATCAGCTCGAAGGGCGTGAACGCGCCCCGGGCGGCGACGTCCGCCTCGGCCGTCGCGGTCCCGTCCGCGTCCTCGATGCAGCGGGCCAGCCGGGCGACGGTCTGGTGCCGGAAGAGCTGCTGGAAGGTGAACTCCAGCCCTGCCGCACGCGCCTTGGCGAGGACGGGGACGAAGTGGATGGAGTTGCCGCCGAGGGCGAAGAAGTTGTCGTTCACGCCGATCCGGTCGCGTCCGAGGACCTCGCGCCAGATCTCCGCGAGGGTCTTCTCGTGCTCGGTGCGCGGGGCGACGTGGCCCGGTGCCTTCGGGCGCAGCGCGTCGGGGCCGCGGAGGGCCGCGCGGTCCAGCTTGCCGTTGGGTGTCAGGGGCAGCTCGTCGAGGGCGAGGACCCGGCCGGGCACCATGTAGGCGGGCAGCGCCTCCCGCAGGTGGTCCTTGAGCGCGCTCTCGGCGGGCGGTTCCCCGGCCGGTACGACGAAGGCCCGCAGCGAGGACGTCAGGCCGTCGTCGACGGCGACCACCGCGGCGTCCCGGACGTCCGGGTGGGCGCGCAGCCGCTCCTCGATCTCGCCCGGTTCGACGCGGAAGCCGCGCACCTTCACCTGGAGGTCGACGCGTCCCAGGTAGTCGAGGGTGCCGTCGGGCAGCCACCGGGCCAGGTCGCCGGTGCGGTAGAGGCGCTCCTCGCCCACCGCGGAGCCGTCGGTGAACCTCTCGGCGGTCAGTTCCGGTCTGCCGAGGTAGCCGCGGGCCAGGCCGACGCCGGCCACGTGGAGTTCCCCGGGCATGCCCACCGGGCAGGGGTGGCCCCGGCGGTCGAGGACGTGCATCCGGATGTTGTCGATCGGCCGGCCGATGGGCAGCCGGGCACGGCGGGCCGCCCCGTCGAGGCCGGTGACGGGCTGGTGGGTGACGTCGACGGTCGCCTCGGTGGGACCGTAGAGGTTGATCAGCCGGGCGTCCGGGAGCAGGTCGGCGAAGTGCGCCGCCTGGGCGGGGGTGAGGGCCTCGCCGCTGGCGAACACCTGGCGCAGGGTGTTGGTCCTGGAGGCGTCGCCGAACCGGTCGAGGTGCCCGAGGAACATGCTGAGCATCGACGGCACGAAGTGCAGGGTCGTCACGGAGTGCCGGTCGAGTGCGGCGAGCACCTCGGCGGGGTCCTTCTCGGCGCCGGGCGCGGGCAGCGCGAGGGCCGCCCCGGCGAGGGACCACCAGAACAGTTCCCAGACGGAGACGTCGAAGGAGACGGAGGTCTTCTGCAGGATGACGTCGCCGGGCCCGAGGGGGTAGGCGTGTTGCATCCAGGTCAGCCGGTTGACCGCGCTGCGGTGTGCCACCTGTACGCCCTTGGGCCGGCCCGTGGAGCCGGAGGTGTAGATGACGTAGGCGGTGTCCTCGGCGCCGCCGTCGGGGGCGACCGGGCCGTCGGCGTCCGCGTACGCGGCGGTGCTCTCCAGGTCGAGCGCCGGGGTGTCGCCGAGGAGGGCGGTGAAGCGGGTCTGGGTGAGCGCGAGCCGGGCCCCGCTGTCGGCGAGGAGGAAGTCGATCCGGGCCCGCGGGTAGGAGGGGTCGACGGGCAGGTAGGCGCCGCCCGCCTTCACCACGGCGAGCAGGCCCGTCATCATCGCGGGTGAGCGCTCCGCGACCAGGGCGACGACGGTGCCGGGGCCGACACCGAGCCCGCGCAGGGTGTGCGCGAGCCGATTGGAGCGGGCGTCGAGTTCGCCGTACGTCACGGTGCCGGCGTCGGTGAGGAGGGCGGGCGCGCCGGGGGTGCGGGCGGCCTGCGCGGAGAACAGGCCGTGCAGGGTGGCGTCCCGGTCGAAGGGCCGGTCGGTGGCGTTGCTCGCCTCGATGACCGCCGCGTCCTCGTCCGTCCACAGCCACAGGTCGGTGACCTGCCGGTCGGGTTCCGAGGTGGCGAGGTCCAGCAGGAGGGCGTAGTGGGTGGCGATGCGGCGTACGGAGTCCTCGGCGTGGCGGTCGGTGTCGTACGTGACGGTGACGACGAGACCGTCGTCCTCTCGGGAGACGGTGAACCGGGTGGCGGCGGGCGTGGCGTAGCCGGGGTCGTGGAAGCCGGCGAGTTCGACGGCGGTGTCGAAGGCGTCGGCACGGCCGAGTTCGGCGGCGAGCGCGGCGACGTCGCAGTCCTGGTGGCGCTCGGCCTCCCGGACGGCGGAGGCGACCCGGGCCAGCAGCTCGCGCAGGGTGCCGGTGGGGGCGGTGCGCAGCAGGAGCGGCCCGCCGGCGTGGGCGGGGGCGGCGCCCCGGGTCGGCTGGGCGACGACGACGTCCTCCTGGCCGGTGTAGCGGCCGACGAGGGCGATGAGCACGGCGGCCAGCACGACGTGGAGTCGCTCCGGCCGTTCGCGGCTGACGCGGTCGAGCCGGGCGGTCAGTCCGGGGCCGAGGCGCACGGCGTGGGTGGCGGTGGTCATGGGCCCGCGGTCCGCCGTCGGGCGGAAGTCGGGCAGGAAGCCGGAGGTCTCCGTGAGCGAGGCCAGCTGGGATCGCCAGTGGGCGTCCTGCGCGGAGGGTGCTGCGTCGGGGTGGTGCGACGGCATGGGTGTCTCCTGGATCGAGCTACGAGTGAGTGCGTGACGGGGGCGGTGCGTGTGCGTCGGGCCGTGAGCAGTCAGAGATCGAAGTCGTCGGGATCGAAGCCGCGGGGAGTGGGCGGAAGGAGGGCGCCCACGGGGGTGTCCGGGTCGGTGGTCGAGGTGTCGAGCAGTGCGGTGAAGGTGTCGCGCCAGGTCTCGACCGTGTCGCGGCGCAGCAGGCCGGTGGCGTACTGCCAGGCGACGCGCAGGCCGCCGGGGGTTTCGTGGATCTGCATGTTGAGGTCGAAGACGGCCTGTCCGGTCTGCTCCAGGCGCAGCGGTACGCGGGTGCCCTCGAAGTCGACGGAGAGGTAGCGCCCGCTGTGCAGGGCGAGGAGCGCGTCGAACAGCGGGGTGCGGCTGTAGTCCCGCCCGGGGGCCGCCCGGGCCACCACCTCCTCGAACGGGAAGTCCTGGTGGGCGGAGGCGTCCTCGGCGGCTCTGCCGGTGCGGCGCAGGAAGGCGCCGTACGGCAGTACGGGGTCGGCGTCGAGACGCAGGACGACGGTGTTGGCGAACATGCCCACGGTGCGGTGCAGCCCGGGGACCGTCCGGCCGGACACCGGGGTGCCGAGCGTGATGTCGGGCGTGCCCTTGAGCCCGGACAGGAGCAGGGCGTACGCGGACGCCAGTACGGCGAACGGCGTGACGTCGTGCGCACGGGCCACCGCGTGGATCCGGTCGGTCCGTTCGCGCCCCAGGCCGAAGGCGAGGACGTCGCCGTCGAGCCGGCGCAGCGCCGGCCGCGGGTGGTCGGTGGGCAGGTCCGCCGGGTCGACCGGCTTGGCGAACACCTCCTCCCAGTGGGGGGCCTGGGCCTCGCGGGCCGCGGTGGCGTCGCGCCCCGTGAGCCACACCGCGTAGTCCCGGTACCGGCGGGTGGGCGGGGCGGGTTCGCCGCCCGCGTACAGCAGCGCCAGGTCCTCCAGGAGGGGGGTGAGGGAGAAGCCGTCCACGATGATGTGGTGCAGGTCCATCCGCAGCCGTACGCCCTGCTCCGTGCGGTGCGCCTCGGCACGCCACAGTGGTGCGCGCGCCAGGTCGAAGGGGCGGACGAACGCGCCGGGCGGCGTGGCGTCGCGGGGGTCGGCGACGACCCGTACCGGCGCGTCCGCGTGGTCCTCGACGCGCTGGCGGACCTCGCCGCCCTCGACGGTGAACCGGGTGCGCAGCGCCTCGTGGTACGCCGGGAGGCGCCGCAGGGCGTCCGCGAGCCGGGCCGGGTCGGTGCCGGCGGGCAGATCGAGCGTGACGGGCACGTTGTAGTGCACGGCCCGGTCGTCCTTGATCTGCTCCAGGTAGATCTGCCGTTGCTGCGGAGTCAGCGGGTAGCTCTCCGCGTCGGGTGCGGCCGGGATGCGGGCCGCCGCGGTCGCGGTGGAGTCCCGCAGCAGGGCGGCGAGCCGGGCGGGCGTACCGCTGCGCAGTACCGCTCGCGCCGGGCAGTGACGTCCCAGCCGCTCCTGCGCCCCGGCGGCGATCAGTGTCGCGGTGAGCGAGTCGGCGCCCAGGTCGCGCAGGTCGTGGCCGGTCCCGATGCCGCTCATGCCGAGGGCGGCTTCGGCCAGTTCGACGATCGTGCGCTCGGTGTCGTCGGCGGGCGCGGTGTACGCGGTCCCGGCGAGCAGGGGGGAGCCGTCGGGGTCGGGCAGCCGGCCGCGGTCCACCTTGCCGGTGTGGGTGAGCGGCAGCCGCTCCAGGGGCACCAGGTGGGCCGGGACCATGTGGCCGGGGAGTATCCGGGCGAGGTGGCCGCGCAGTTCGTCCGGCCCGGGCGGCCGGGCGCCCGCGTAGTAGCCGCACAGCCGCAGGTCGCCGCGGCCCGGGCGGGGCCGTGCCGTGACGACGGCCTCGGCGACCCGTGGGTGGCCGAGCATCGCCTTCTCGACCTCGGCGGGTTCGATGCGGAACCCGCGGATCTTGACCTGGTGGTCGCGCCGCCCGAGGAAGTCGATCACGCCGTCGGGGCGCAGGCGCGCGAGGTCACCACTGCGGTACATACGGCCGCCGGGGACGAAGGGGTCCTCGGTGAACCGCTCGGCGGTCAGCTCCGGCCGGCCCAGGTAGCCGCGGGCGACACCCGCCCCGCCCAGGCACAGTTCGCCGGGCACGCCGACCGGGCACAGGCGTCCCGCCTCGTCGAGGACGTATGCCGTGGAGTTGGCGATCGGCCGGCCGATGGGAACGCGGCGGCCGTCCAGGTCGCGGTGGGTGACGCGGTGGGTGAGGGAGAACGTGGTGTTCTCCGTGGGCCCGTACCCGTTGACCAGGGTGAGTTCCGGGCACGCGTCGAGGGCTTTCGCGATGTGGGGCGGGGACAGGGCGTCGCCGCCGACGACGAGTTCCCGCAGAGACCGGAAGGCTTTCGCGTCCTGCTCCACCAGCTGGTTGAAGAGCGGAGAGGTCAGCCACATGGCGGTGATCCGCGCGGCGCTCAATTCCCGTCCCAGTTCATGGGCGTTGAGGACGACGTCGCGGTCCACCATATGAAGGCTTCCGCCGTTCAGCAGCGGGCCCCATATTTCGAAGGTGCTGGCGTCGAAGGCGACGGAACCGGTGGGCAGCGTTCTGAGTTCCGGTCCGAAGCGTACGTAATCCGTCCCCTTGACCAGCCGGACCACATTGCGGTGCGTCACCTGGACGCCTTTCGGCCTGCCCGTGGTGCCGGAGGTGTAGCAGATGTAGGCCAGGTCGTCGGCGGTCGCCGGCACGGCCGGGGCCCGCACGGCCGAGGCCTGCGCGGTCGGGGCCTGCACGGGGCCGCGCGGCATGCCGGGGGCGTGCGGGTCGGGGGTGTGCGGGTCGGGGGCACCGGGGCGGTCCTGGGCATGCGGGTCGTGGGCGCCGGGGTGGTCCTGGGCGTCCGCGCCCCGGGCATCCACGGTCAGGACCGTGCCGTCGAAGGGCAGGTCCGCCGGGTGGCCGGGGCCGGTGACCAGCACCCGTACCGAGGAGTCGGCCAGCAGCCACCCGGTGCGCTCGGCCGGGTGGTCCGGCTCCAGCGGGAGGTAGGCGGCCCCGGCGCGGAGGATGCCCAGTGCCGCGACGACCAGCTCGGGGCCGTGCGTCGCGCGAAGCCCCACCCGGTCGCCGGTGCGGACGCCGCAGGTGCGCAGCGCGGCCGCCAGGCGTGCCGATCGCCGGTCGAGTCCGCGGTAGTCCATCCGCCCGCCGGACCAGGTGACGGCGGTCGCCTCCGGGGTACGCCGGGCCTGCTCGGCAAACAGTGCGTGGACCGTCGACGCGTCCGGCCAGGGAACGGCCGTGTCGTTGAAGGTGCCGAGGATCAGCTCCCGTTCGCCCTCCGCCAGCAGGTCCGCTTCACCGACGGGCGCGTCGGGCCGGCGGGCCAGGAACTCCCGGACGCGCAGCAGGTGCGCGCCGAAGCGTTCCATCGTGGCGGGTTCGAAGAGCGACGAGCGGTACATGAGGCGGGCCCGGTCCCCGTCGCGGACCAGGAGGAGTTCGCACGCCGCGTCGGGGGCCGTCGCCGTGGCGTGCTCCGCGTGGTCCGCGTACCGCACGGCGGTGCCGGTCGGGGGCCCGGTGGGCGCCGGCGCGGCGCATCGGGTCAGCAGGGTGGCGCCCGGTTCCGCCGGGTCCACGGACAGGGCCAGGGCTCCGCGGCCCGTGTCGACGAGGAACCGGCGGCGGCCGGTGTACCGGTGCAACAGGACGGCGTAGGCGGCGAGGAGCAGGGCGCCCTCGTGCGCGCCGGCTCCTTGGCGCGGCGGGGCGGTCGTGGTTCGCGGGGCCGGCAGGTCGAGGGTGTGGGTCCGGAAGGGGGCCGTGCGGCTGTCGAGGGCGCGGGGGTGATCGGTGATGAGCAGGAGGGGATCGTCGGCGTCAGGAGCCGGAAGGGACGGTGTCGCTCTTGGGCTGCTGGTCATCGGCGGCGGTCACCCCCAATCTGAACGGGGTGCGGCGGAAGAGGACGACCGTCAGGACACCGGGCGCGGCGGCGAGCGCGGCCACGGCGAGGATCAGTTCGGTGTAGTGGCTGCCGGTGAGCAGCAGGCCTCCGAACGCGGAACCGGCGGGCAGGGCGCCGGCCATCACCGTGCGCATCAGCGTCATGGCGCGGCCGCGCATCTCGTTGGGCACCCGGGTCATCCGGACCACGCCGCCGAGCACGGTCATGGGCGCCGACAGGATGCCGTTGAGCGCGAGGCCGAGCAGGATCCACGGGAGGGCGGTCGGGATGAGGAGGAACAGGACGGCGCCGGACAGGAGTTGGAAGACGCCGATGCGCAGCATCTGTTTCTCCGAGGTCCGTACGGCGCCGGAGACCAGCGAGCCGATGAGTTCGCCCGCCGCCATCACGGCCAGCATCAGGCCCAGTACGCCGGGCCCGCTGCCGAACTCGAACTTCGCGAGCCACGGCAGGGCGACGACCAGGGCGCCGGCCGAGACGTTGAAGGCGGCGAACGAGAGCGTGAGCACGAGCAGGAAGCGGTCGCGGACGATGAGTCGGAAGACCGGTGCCCAGCCGGGCCGCCGTGGGGCGTCACCGGTGGTGTCCGCCGGTTCGGGGCGGCCCATCGGGGCCTTGATCCTGCTGATGAGGAAGGCGAAGACGAGGTAGGTCGCGGCGTCCAGCAACAGGACGCTGGGGGCGCCGAGGACGGTGATCAGACCCGCGCCGATGGCGGGGCCCAGGACGTTGGCCGCGCCCATGGCGGTGGCTTCCAGGCCCGAGGCCGCCTGGAGCTTGTCGGCGGGCACCAGCTCGGGCAGTACGGCGGGCGTGCCGGCCAGCGGAATGATCTTCAGCAGGCCGTACACCAGCGCCACGACGTAGAGGTGCCAGACGTGCAGGGAGTCCATGAAGGCGAGGAGCGGGATCAGCGCGACGACCACGCCGCGGAAGACCGAGTCGTAGATGAAGAGTTTGCGCCGGGAGAACCGGTCGAGAAGCGGGCCGACGACGGCCCCACCGGCGATCACCGGGAGAGTGAGGCAGACACCCAGGATTCCGAGTCCGGCGGCCCCGGCTTCCTCCACCGTGATCCAGGCGAGGGCGGCGTAGGTGGCCCCGTCGCCGAGCAGGTTGAGCACCAGAGCCGACCAGAGCAACCGGTAGTCACCGATGCGCAGGATGGCCAGATATGCTTTCACGTTCCACACCGTTCAGTAGGCCGAGATGGGCAAGCGAAGCCAGCGGATGGCATGAAATGCGCCAACGCCGCGATGGGTGTGCGAATTCGGAAGACACCAGGGCGCGACGCGCCGGGATGCGCGCGGGCATGGGTCGAGAACCCTGGTGTTCTGCGTGTGCGACCTGTTAGACGTGCTCGTTTCCGGCCCTCGGATCCGGAATCCCCCGTGCGAGTGTCCTCAAGAAGTGCCCCCACCCCCCGTAATGCGGGCTGCCGGAGCAGCGCGCAATTTCCGCCGCTCGTTCTAACAGTTCGTACGAAACGCGTCAACGATGCCGGAGATGAGCGGAATGGCTTGTTCTGGAGCTTGAGTTCACCGTGCCGGTCGGCATCACCGAGCGGTGGACGCAGGGGGCGGGGAGGCTCCCCCGACTCGGTGGACCGCCGCGACGGTTCGGCCGGAGAGCGGTCGGCGCCCTGGGGGCGCCGGGACGCGGCGGGCTGGTCACGGTGAACGTCGCCGACGGGTACGTCGGTGCCATCGCCGCGCGGCGCGTACGCGGTGGGAGGGAGTCCCGGCGGCGCCCGGCCCGGCCGGCCGGGCGGCCCCGCGGCGGGGCACGGAGGGCGGCGCGGACGGCCGGGCGGTCCGGGTCCCGCCGGAGACCCGCTCTTTCCGGTCATGATCACGTCATGATTTGTTCACCGGCCGGGCGTGAACCGACGGTTTTCCCGCACTTCGCGCCGGCGCGGCGACCGACCGCGCGGGGCTACCGCCGGCCGTGGAGAGCCCTGGCCAGCGCGGGGCCCAGGCGGCGCTTGAGGGTGCGCAGCGCTTCGACGCGCCCGGCCGCCCGGTCGATCCGGTAGTACAACTGGGGCGGGACGTACGGCAGCAGCGGGGAGTGCCGCTGGCCGAGCAGGGCGAACATCCGCGGGGGCTCCAGGCTCATGTAGCGCGGCAGGTTCTCGTACCACCGGGCGCTGTAGCGGGCCGCGCTCTGGGCGGGCACCAGGGCGGTCCGGCGCTCCCGCTCGTAGCGGGCGAGGGCGGGCCGGAGGTGCGGGGTGCCGTGCAGGGCGTCGGCCAGGGCGATGGCGTCCTCCAGGGCCAGGGTGGTGCCCGCGCCGATCGAGTAGTGGGTGGTGTGGGCGGCGTCGCCCAGGAGGACGAGATTGCCCCGGGACCAGGTCCTGTTGGTCACCGTGCGGAAGTTCAGCCAGCGCGCACCGCCGTCGGGGTTGGGGTGGCCGATCAGCGGGTGGCCGTCGAGCGGCTCGGCGAAGAGGCGCCGCAGCAGGGCGAGACTGTCGGCGTGGCTCGCCCGGTCGAGACCGAGACCCGTCCAGGTGGCGGGCGAGCACTCCACGACGCAGGTGCTCCGGTTCTCGCCGTACCGGTAGCCGTAGCACCAGATCCAGCCGTGCGCCGTCTCGACGAAGGCGAAGGTGAAGGCGTCGAAGACCTTGGTGGTGCCGAGCCAGATGTACCTGTTGCGGCCGGTGGTGACGCGGGTGCCGAAGTGAGCCGCGTGGCGGGCACGGAGCCGGCTGTTGGCCCCGTCGCCCGCGACCACCAGATCGGCGGCGCGGAACGGCTCGGCGGCCGACGGCCCGGGGAGGGCAGGCCGGGGGAAGGACGGTCCGGGGAAGGCCGGATCCGCGCCGGTCGGGTCGACCGTGTCGGTCAGGCCGGTCGAGCCGGTCGGGTGGGTCACGCCGGTCGCATCCGAGACCGGGTGCCCGAACTCGAGGCGTACGCCCAGGGATTCGGCCCGGCGCGCGAGAATGTCGAGCATGGCATGGCGGCCGATGCCGAACCCCTGGTCACCGTGGTGCACGGTCGAGCGGTCACGGACGTACGCCACACCGTCGCTCCACCGGACCGAGGTGTCGGCGATGGCGTCCGCGGAGACCGGGTCGTGGCGGCGCAGCGCGTCGAGCAGGCCCGCCCAGTAGGTGACTCCCCAGCCGTACGTCGAGCCTGCCGGATCACGCTCATAGACCGTGATGTCGTGGGACGGGTCCCGCAGCTTCATCAGGATCGAGAAGTACAGGCCGGCGGGCCCACCGCCGACACAGGCGATCTTCACGCACACTCCCCTGGACGTCACACGATGGCCGGTCGACCACGAAACGTAGCAGCCCGCCGGGCGATTAGAGGTGATTTGGGCGGTTTGGCCACGCTGTGACAGGGGAGACGGTGTGTAGTGGGACTCTCCTGATCGGAGGCGTCATGATCATCTTGGGTCTTGTCCTGCTCATCATCGGCCTGGTCGCCGGAATCAACATTCTGTGGACCATCGGTGTCATCCTGCTTGTCATCGGCGCGGTCCTGTGGATCCTGGGCGCGGTGGGGCACGCGGTCGGCGGACGGCGGCACTATTGGTGACCCTCAGCCCCCGTCAGGCCGGGCCGGTCGCGTCCGTCCGCCCGCCGGGTGACCGGAGAGACAGGTCGGACCACCGGCACGGACCGGGAGCGAGCCGCTCAGGCGGCCCCGCCGGTGGCACCGGCCCCGCCGCCGCTGCCGTCACCGGCTTCGGCGGCTTCGGCGCCTTGCTCCATGGCTCGCTTGCCCACCACGGCCGCCGCTGACAGGGCGCTGACGACGAACGCCGCCGCCACCGTCCAGGGCTGGTCGAAGCGGTGACCCCGTCAGGCCGGGCCGGTCGCGTCCGTCCGCCCGCCGGGTGACCGGAGAGACAGGTCGGACCACCGGCACGGACCGGGAGCGAGCCGCTCAGGCGGCCCCGCCGGTGGCACCGGCCCCGCCGCCGCTGCCGTCACCGGCTTCGGCGGCTTCGGCGCCTTGCTCCATGGCTCGCTTGCCCACCACGGCCGCCGCTGACAGGGCGCTGACGACGAACGCCGCCGCCACCGTCCAGGGCTGGTCGAAGCGGTGACGGGTGGCGTGATCCACCGAGTACCGGCCGGCGCCGGTGACGCCGATGGCGGCCGCCGTGAAGCCGAGGAAGGCCGGATACTCGAAGCCCCCGGACTGGTTGAAGAACCCGGCCGGGGCATGCACCGCCACCGCACCCGCCATCGCGCCGGCCGCGGCCGCCCCGGCGGCGGGGGTGGCGAACCCCAGCATGAGCAGTGCCCCGCCGCCCGCCTCACCGAGCCCCGCCGCGACGGCACTCCGGCGTCCCGGCCGGAAGCCCATCGCCTCCATCGCCTTGGACGTGCCTTCCAGGCCGCCCCCGCCGAACCAGCCCAGCAGCTTCTGGGTCCCGTGCGCGGCGAGCACCGCTCCCGTGCCGACGCGCAGGACGAGCAGGCCGAGATCGCGTCGGTTGATGGCGTTCATGGGGGCTCCCGGGCGGGACGGAGTCGGATACCTACCGTTCCACTCTCACCCCGTGGCGCGTCCGACGGCGGTGGTGGTGCGCCGTCCGGGTGAGTGGCCGCGCGGCCCCCCGTGCTCCGCCCCGCCCTTCAGCGGGCGGCCGCCACCGGAGCGCCGGTCCGCCACCGGGCGAACCCACCGGGCGCACGGACCCCACCGGGAGGGAGCCTCCCATCGGGAGCAAGCCCCTCACCGGCCGGCCGGCCCGCCGCCGGGCAGCGACTCCACCTCCAGGAAGCGGCGCTTGCGCGGGCCCCGGTACAGCAAGGCCTCCCAGCCAAGACGGCCCAGTACCCTGGCGCACTCGCCGAGGGCGCTCTCCTCGTCCTGGGCCGCCCCGCCCCCCGGTGGGCCCACCCATTCGACCCGTACCGCCCCCGTCCCCTCCCCCGGGCCCACGCGGTACCCCGTCGCCACGCGTCGCCCCTCCCCGTCGACGGCCGAGGGCGCGATCCCAGCCGCCTCCAGCGCCAGGGCCACCGCCCTGACCGGCCGGTTGCGCTCCCACACCGCCGGCACCGCGGCCGGTTCACCGCCGGCCGTGCCGGTCAGACGCCGGATCTGCAACAACCCCTCGAACGCCACCCGCACCTCGGCCGCCCTGCGCTCCGCCGCCCCGGCCGTCGCCGGCAGAGCGGGCCCGTCCCCCGTCGCCGCCTCGAACCCCGCGTCCGTCACAGCAGCCTCCTGATGTCACCCCGCACCCGGTAGAAGCCCCCCGACGCGGCGTGCAGCGCGTCCACGACGTACCGCGCGCCCGGCTCCCGTATCGCGCGGGGGAACTGGACGTTCCACGAGCGCTGGTAGCCGTCCGACACCACGTGCACGCGCGTCCGGCCGCCCTCCTGGACGCACTCCACGACCACCGCTCCGGCGGGCGCGGCCGTCACGGCCGTCACCGAGGCGACCGCGGTGGCCGGCGCGTACGTGGGCAGCGCGGCGGCGAGCTTCACGTCCCGGGCGACCGGCACGGTGCCCTGCTGGGCGGCCGTGACCGCCGCCTCGCTCGCGTCCACGCACACCAGCGAGCCGTCCGTGGTGACCAGGTAGAGCCGGTCCTCGTGGTACTGCATCGACAGTGCCGAGCCGCCTCCCGTGCCCAGCTTCCACAGGCGGGTGCCGTCCCGGTCGAAGCAGTACACCGACGACGCGGCGTCCCCGGCGAACACGAACCGGCCGCCGGGCGAGGTGGCGCACGAGTACACCGCGCTGTCACAGGTGTACGTCGCCTCCAGCGCGCCATCGGCCTTGGAGAGCCTCTGCACCACCCGGTGCCCCGTGCCGGCGTACACCGCGTCGGCCTCCTGCCAGCCGAACAGCACCGAACCCCTGGTGGGCGTGTGCCACAACTCGCCGCCGCCGTCCGGGGCGTAGGCCGTCACGCCCCGGGAATGGC
Organism: Streptomyces gobitricini; assembly: GCF_039532985.1. Classification (NCBI taxonomy): domain Bacteria; kingdom Bacillati; phylum Actinomycetota; class Actinomycetes; order Kitasatosporales; family Streptomycetaceae; genus Streptomyces; species Streptomyces gobitricini. The sequence goes on from NZ_BAAASR010000018.1 coordinate 598,500, forward strand.
CGTGGTAGACGGCGCGGTCGTCGGCGCGCACCATCCAGGCGTGCTCGCCACGGCCGCCGCGCGCCCACTGGTGCTCGTCCTCGTGGTCGATCACCGTGAGGCGTCCGCCGCGGTCCGCGACGTTCAGCACGCCCTCGTGGATGTCCAGCCAGAAGATGTCCACGTCCGCGGCGATGTCGTACGCCGCGAACGGCAGCTTCGACGACAGGTCGTACACCCGGCCGTCGTCGCAGCCCGCGTAGATCCAGAAGTCGTCGGCGACCAGGCACTTGACGCCGTCGGGCAGGCTGTACCGGGCGAGGACCTCACCGGCGTGGTCCAGGGTGTACACGTCCCCGGACTGGTTGCCGACCCAGCAGCGGTCGCCGTCGACGTGGATGCCGAACGCCGACGACCCCGTACGGAACCGCCACAGCACCGGCGCCACCGCCCGCGCGGTGGACGGCGCGGAGGAGACCTGACGCCGTGTGACCGCCCGGGGCGCGCGCTGCCCCGGCACCGCCGGCGCGTACCCCTTGCGCACCTTCTCGCCCAGCTTCCTCGCCGCGGCGGCCTGTGCCTTCTGCGGGGTCGCGAACGTCGACGTCTGGGTCTGTCCGGCGGCGCCGATCCGTCCGTAGCGCACGGACACCACCTGGCCCGCCACCGTTACCTCGTAGAACTTGTGCGCCCCGCCGCCGTCCTGTGACAGCTCCAGATACGTCGTCGACGTCGTCGACATGGCAGACCCCTCCCCGGGACGGATCCCGCGGCCTGTTCCGCGAGTCCCACTTCCTGAACGGTAGGAGGCACTACTGACAATCGCCCCGCGACGACGGCCGGTCCGACGGCCACTAGGGTCGTCGTCCATGACCGAGCCACGCCTCCTGCGCGACACCCGTGCGTCCTACGACGCCATGGCCCCCGATTACGAGGAGTACGTCCGGGGCGACCTCGACGCCAAGCCGCTGGACCGCGCGATGCTCGCCGCCTTCGCCGGGGGTGTGCGAAGCACCGGCGGCGGGCGGGTCGCCGACGTCGGATGCGGCACCGGCCGGGTGGCGGCCCATCTGAGCTCCCTCGGGCTGGACGTCTTCGGCGTCGACCTCTCGCCCGGCATGCTGGCGGTCGCCAGGAACGCGTACCCGGACCTGCGCTTCCACGAGGGCTCGATGACCGACCTGGACCTACCGGACGGCGCGCTCGGGGGCCTCGTCGCCTGGTACTCCCTCATCCACGTCGAACCGGAGCATGTGCCGGGCGTGCTCGCGGAGTTCCACCGGGTGCTCGCCCCCGGCGGCCGCCTGCTGCTCGCCTTCCAGGTCGGTGACGAGCCCCTGCGGCTGACCGAGGCGTTCGGCCGCGCCGTCGCGCTCGACTTCCACCGGTGGTCCCCGGACCGGCTCGCCGGGTTGCTGATGGAGGCCGGGTTCGGCGTGGAGGCACGGCTGCTGCGCGAGGCGTACGCGACGGAGAGCACACCGCAGGCCTGCCTGCTGGCCCGCAAGCCGGCCGGGACGTAACCACTCGGAGCAGTCCGGCGGGCGCGGGAGCCGGCGCCCGGGGACGATGGCGGTGACGGCCCGGCCGGCGGTGGGCGCGGGCGCCCCGCGGCCGCGTGCCACGAGCGGAGGGTGGAGCATGCAGTTGACGCGGAGGCGCCGGTACCGAAGCGCCGCCGCGCTGGCGGTGCTCGTGCTCCTCGCGGCCACGTCACTGTGGCTCAACCCCTCCGGGGCGCTGCTGGGCAGCGCCACGTCGCCGCCGGAGCGCGGGCGGACGGAGCAGGTCCGCCACCAGGGCCCGCGGCCCGCCATCGTGCCGCGCCGGGCCTGGCACGCGGACAGCGTGGACACCGCGCCCGACGCACGCTACGCCCCGTCCGTTAAGGCCGCCGTCATCCACCACACCAGCACCCCGAACGGCTACGACTGCGCGACCGTGCCGGACACGCTGCGCGACCTGTACGCGGGGCACGCCTACGGCAGGCAGTGGGACGACATCGGCTACAACTTCCTCGTCGACGCGTGCGGCACCATCTACGAGGGCCGGGCGGGCGGGGTCGGCCGACCCGTGATCGGGGCACACACCAAGGGGTTCAACGAGGGGACGGTCGGCATCGCCGCGATCGGGACCTTCCCGCACGGCGAGACGGTGCCGGAGCCGATGCTGGACGCCATCGCGCGGCTGGTCGCCTGGAAGCTCGGGCCCCGGGGCCCCGACCCGCGCGGCAGCGTCACCCTGGTGTCCACGAACGACGAGGCACGCTTCCCGAAGGGGACGAAGGCGGTGCTGCCGGTGGTCGGCGGCCACTCGGACGGCTACCCCACGCGCTGTCCGGGCGCCGCCCTGTACGCGAAGCTGCCGGACATCGGCGCGCGGGCGGCCCGGCTCCAGCGACGGTGAGCGCCGCCGACGGCGCAACGCCGTTACCCACCCGCCTGTTCGCAGGACCGGGCACGCGCCGGACCGCATGCAGCGCCGGTGAGCGCGCGCCCGCCTCCAGCACGGCACGCGCCCAGCCGCGTCAAGCCCCGGGTACCCACCCGGCCCCAACCGGCCCCGGGCGAGAGCGCTCCCGCATCCAGCACCAGGCACACGCCCCACCGCAACCAGCCCCGAGTACACGCGCCACCGCACACAGCGCCGGTGAGTTCGCGTCACCCGCCCCGGGCAGGTGCTCCACCACGACCGCCCCGCGGCGGGGCCGGCGGGTCAGCCCGCAGCCGCGAAGTTCTGGACCCACCAGGGGCCGTTGGAGCGGAGGTTCACCCCCACGCCGATGTCCTTGAACGCGCAGTTCACGATGTTCTTGCGGTGCTCCGAGCTGGCCATCCAGTCCCGCACGGCACGGGCGGCGTTCCGGGGCCCGCGGTGGATGTTCTCCCCCCAGGTGCGCCAGTCGTAGCCCGCCGCCGCCATCCGGTCGCCCGCGTCGCGCCCCTCGGGGTTGTCGTGCGCGTAGTAGCCACGCGCGGCCATGTCGTCGGCGTGCCCCTGCGCGGCGCTCCGGAGGCGGCTGTCGCGGCGCAGGGGCCGGCAGCCGGCCTTCGCGCGCTCGGCGTCGACCAGAGCGAGGACCCGCTCGGCGTACTCGGCGGCCGCGGCCACCGCCGAGGCCCCCACCACCGGGGCGCCCACCGCCGGGGCCCCCACCACCGGAGCGCCGCCCGCACGGGGCGTGCCGGTCTCCCCGCCCGATCCCGGCTCGGCCCCCGCCACCCGCCGGGCCGCACCGGCGGC
>NZ_BAAASR010000019.1:0-95311 GCF_039532985.1 Streptomyces gobitricini
AGCGTGATCACCCACGCCGCGAGCAGCCCCGCCGCACCCGTGACCACCAGCATCCACGCGAACGCCCGACTGCTGCCGACGGCCGTCGTGCCGTGGTCGGAGGAGGCGTCGTCAACCGCTGGAGTCGTCATGTGGGGCCGTTCCATCACTCGGTCGGTGCGGGAGGGGTGAGGCAGTGGACATTCTGCCGCACGGCCGCTGCTGTCCGCCGTTCGGTGGACATAAGGACACCCCGGCCGGAACCAGGGTGTCCTTGTGCGTCATGCCAGGCGGGAGCCGAGCTTCTCGACGATCGCGTCGAGCGCGACCGGCTCCTGCTCGCCAGACTCCATGTCCTTGAGCTGGGCCACGCCCTCGGTGAGATCCCGCTCCCCCAGCACCAGCGCGTACCGGGCGCCACTGCGGTTGGCGGCCTTCATCGCGGCCTTGAGCCCCTTGCCGCCGTACGCGAAGTCCGTCGCGACCCCGGCCTTGCGCAGCTGGGTGACCACGCCGAACAGCCGGCGCCGGGCCTCCTCGCCGATCGGGACGGCGAACACGCTCGTGGTGGCCGGCAGGTCGAGGGTCACGCCCTCGGCCTCCAGCGCCAGGACCGTACGGTCCACGCCCAGCGCCCAGCCCACCGACGGCAGGGCCGGCCCGCCGATCATCTCGGAGAGCCCGTCGTACCGGCCGCCGCCGCCCACCGCCGACTGCGAGCCGAGACCGTCGTGGACGAACTCGAACGTGGTCCGCGTGTAGTAGTCCAGGCCGCGCACCAGCTTCTCGTCGTCCTCGAAGGCGACGCCCGCCGCCGACAGCAGCTCGCGCACCTCCTGGTGGTACGCGCGGCACGCGTCGCACAGGTGGTCCCGCAGCAGCGGGGCGCCCGCCAGCTGCTTCTGGACGTCCGCGCGCTTGTCGTCGAGGACCCGCAGCGGGTTGATGTCGACGCGGCGGCGGGTGTCCTCGTCCAGGTCGAGCCCGCGCAGGAAGTCCTGGAGCGCCTCGCGGTAGGCGGGGCGGCACTCCTTGTCGCCCAGCGAGTTCAGCAGGATGCGGAAGTCGCGCAGGCCGAGCGAGCGGTAGGCCTGGTCGGCCAGGATGATCAGCTCGGCGTCCAGCGCCGGGTCCTCGGCGCCGATGGCCTCGGCGCCGACCTGCGAGAAGTGCCGGTAGCGGCCCTTCTGGGGGCGCTCGTAGCGGTAGTACGAGCCCGAGTACCAGAGCTTCACGGGGAGGTTGCCCGCCTTGTGCAGGTTGGCCTCCAGCGCCGCGCGCAGTACGGACGCGGTGCCCTCCGGGCGCAGGGCGAGCCTGTCGCCGCCCTTGGTCTCGAAGGCGTACATCTCCTTGGTGACGATGTCGGTGGACTCGCCGACACCGCGGGCGAACAGTTCGACGTTCTCGAAGCCGGGGGTCTCGACGTACCCGTAGCCCGAGTTCCTCAGCGGCGCGGAGATCGCCTCGCGGACGGCGAGGTACGTCGCGGAACTCGGCGGCAGGAGGTCGTAGGTGCCCTTGGGGGCCTGGAAGGTACTCACGGGGCTTCTCTCGTCACATTCCTCGTTGGGGAGCGGGGGCCGCTCCCTGGCCGCCCGCCACCTCGCGCAGGTAGGGGTTGGTGGCGCGCTCACGGCCGATGGTCGTCTGGGGACCGTGGCCGGACAGCACCACGGTCGAGTCGTCGAGCGGCAGGCACACGCGGGCCAGCGATTCGAGCATCTCGGCCATGTCACCGCCCGGCAGGTCGGTGCGTCCGACGGAGCCGGCGAACAGCAGGTCGCCCGAGAAGAAGACCGGCGGGACGTCCGCGGCCTCGGGCATCCCGAAGGTCACCGACCCCTTGGTATGGCCGGGCGCGTGCGACACGGTCAGCTCCAGACCCGCGAGGCTCAGCTTCGCCCCGTCGGTCAGCTCGTGGACGTCGTCCGGCTCCCCCACGGTCAGCTCACCCATGAGCGGCATGCCGATGGAGCGGCCGATGGCCTTCTCCGGGTCGCTCATCATGTACCGGTCGGCGGGGTGGATCCACGCGGGTACGTCATGGGCGCCACAGACCGGGACGACGGAGGCGACGTGGTCGATGTGGCCGTGGGTCAGGACGACGGCCACCGGCTTGAGCCGGTGCTTCTTGAGCGTCTCCTCGACTCCCTGGGTGGCCTGGTGGCCCGGGTCGATGATCACGCACTCCTCGCCTGCGGCGGGGGCGACCAGGTAGCAGTTGGTCCCCCAGGCCCCGGCGGGGAACCCGGCAATGAGCACGATCGTCCTTAAAGAGTCGTCCGGCACGCGTCGTCCGGTGAGGAATGCAGCAGATCAGAGCCTACCGGCGCTGCTCATTCCACAGCCAACCCGTATACGGTACGGGCACACTCGGCCAGGACAGGAACAGACGACCGACAAGGAGAAGACCCGGTGGTCACCAGCGATCAGCGGCGGCGGCAGCTCGCCCGGGAGAAGTTCGAGCGGCAGCAGAAGCGCCGTGAGGAGTCGCAGCGCAAGGCCAAGCGGCGTACCAGGATCATCGTCGCCGCTGTCGCCGTGGCACTGGTGGCGGGCGCCGGGGCCTACACGAACTTCCGCACCGAGTCCGCCGCGGACGCGAAGAAGCCCATCGAGTTCCCCTCCTCGTCACCGGGCGCGCAGTCCTCCTCCGAGCCGGAGGCGGACGAGCCGAAGATGGCCGTCGACACCAAGGCGAAGTACACGATGGCGCTCACCACGAACCACGGTGCCGTCTCGATCGCGATGGACGCCGCGAAGACGCCCCGTACGGTGAACTCGTTCAAGCACCTCGCCGACAAGAAGTACTTCGACAACACGAAGTGCCACCGCCTGACCACGGAGGGCATCTTCGTGCTCCAGTGCGGCGATCCCAAGGGCGACGGCACGGGCGGCCCCGGCTACACCATCCCGGACGAGAACCTCGCCTCCCTGGGCAAGCCGGGTGCCGACGGCGCGGTGACGTTCAAGGCCGGCACGGTGGCGATGGCCAACACGGGGCAGCCCGGCACCGGTGGCAGCCAGTTCTTCCTCGTGTACAAGGACACCAAGCTGCCTCCGCAGTACACCCCCTTCGGCACCATGGACGCGGCCGGTCTGAAGGCCGTCCAGGAGGTGGCCGGGGGCGGGGTCGAGGGCGGCGCCCAGGACGGTGCGCCCAAGAAGGCCGTCACCATCGAGAAGGCCACCGTCGACAAGGCGTGAGCCACGCCGTGAGTCAGTGCGTGGCTCACGGCGTGAACCGGCGAATTCGGTCGCGCTGAGTGCGGACAGCCGGGTGGCCGGTCGCCTAGATTGGCGTTGTGCAGCGTGGTTTCGACTGCCGCGTTGTGGAGGGCGGGCGAGGCCCGTCAGGAAACTGTGGACGATGCCCGGGGGCGACCGCCCTCGTCGGCATCATGTGGAGGAGGCGCTGTGAGCAGCGACCCGTGGGGCCGCGTCGACGAGACGGGCACCGTGTACGTGCGTACAGCCGACGGCGAGAAGGTCGTCGGATCGTGGCAGGCCGGATCTCCCGAGGAGGCACTGGCCTACTTCGAGCGCAAGTACGAGGGCTTGGTTGTCGAGATCGGCCTCCTCGAGAAGCGGGTGAAGACCACCGACCTGTCGGCCAAGGACGCGATGGCCGCGATCGGCCACATCCGCCATCAGGTGGACGAGCACCACGCCGTGGGCGACCTCGACGCGCTGCGCCAGCGGCTCGACAAGCTGGTCGGGACGGTGGAGGCGCGGCGCGAGGAGCGCAAGGCGCAGAAGGCCAAGCAGACCGACGAGGCCCGGCACGCCAAGGAGGCGCTGGTCGCCGAGGCGGAGGAGCTGGCACAGAGCGAGCAGTGGCGGGCCGCCGGCGACCGGCTGCGGGCCCTGGTGGACACCTGGAAGGGCCTGCCGCGCCTCGACCGGAAGTCCGACGACGAGCTCTGGCACCGCTTCTCGCACGCCCGGTCGGCCTTCTCCAAGCGGCGCAAGGCGCACTTCGCGTCGCTGGACGCGCAGCGCGAGGAGGCCCGCAAGGTCAAGGAGAAGCTGGTCGCCGAGGCCGAGGCGCTGTCCGGCTCCACCGACTGGGGTGCCACGGCCGCCCGGTACCGCGAGCTGATGGCGGACTGGAAGGCGGCCGGCCGGGCCCAGCGCGAGCACGAGGACGACCTGTGGAACCGCTTCCGTGGCGCCCAGGACGTCTTCTTCGCGGCACGCGGCGAGGTCTTCGCCGAGCGTGACGCCGAGCAGGGCGAGAACCTCAAGCTGAAGGAGGAGCTGGCCGGAGAGGCGGAGAAGCTCCTCCCGGTGACGGACCTCAAGGCGGCCCGTGCGGCGTTCCGGTCCATCAACGAGCGGTGGGAGGCGATCGGTCACGTACCGCGCGACGCCCGTCCGAAGGTCGAGGGCCGGATGCACACCGTGGAGCGGGCGATCCAGGAGGCCGAGGAGGCCGAGTGGCGTCGTACGAACCCGGAGGCACGCGCGCGTGCGGCGGGCCTGACGGGTCAGCTCCAGGACGCGGTCGACAAGCTGCAGAAGCAGATCGACGCGGCCCGTGCGGCGGGCAACGACGCCAAGGCGGACAAGCTCGCCCGTGAGCTGGAGGGCCGGCAGGCGCTGCTGGACCAGGCGCTGAAGGGGCTGCAGGAGTTCGGCGGCTGACGCGCCACGGAGAAGGGCCTCCCCGGCGGGGAGGCCCTTCTCGCTGCTCGGTCAGGGCCTGCGGGCCGACGTCACGCGGTACACGTCGTACACGCCCTCCACGCCCCGTACCGCCTTCAGGACGTGCCCCAGGTGCTTGGGGTCGCCCATCTCGAAGGTGAAGCGGGAGGTGGCCACCCGGTCGCGGGAGGTCTGGACGGCCGCCGACAGGATGTTGACGTGCTGGTCGGACAGGACGCGGGTGACGTCCGACAGGAGCCGCGAGCGGTCCAGGGCCTCGACCTGGATGGCGACCAGGAAGACCGAGGACTGGGTGGGCGCCCACTCGACGTCGAGGATCCGCTCGGGCTGCTGCGACAGCGAGTCCACGTTGACGCAGTCGGCGCGGTGGACCGATACGCCACTGCCACGGGTGACGAAGCCGATGATCGGGTCGCCCGGCACCGGCGTACAGCAGCGGGCGAGCTTGACCCAGACGTCCTCGACGCCCTTGACGACCACACCCGGGTCGGCCTTGGCGCGGCGCTTGCCACGGCCACGGGACGGCGGCGCGGACTCGGCGATGTCCTCGCTGGCGGCCTCCTCGCCGCCGAGGGCCTGCACCAGCTTCTGGACGACGCCCTGGGCGGCGACGTGCCCCTCGCCGATGGCCGCGTACAGCGACGAGATGTCGGGGTAGCGCATCTCGTGTGCCAGGGTGACCAGTGAGTCACCGGTGAGGATGCGCTGGATCGGCAGGTTCTGCTTGCGCATGGCACGCGCGATGGAGTCCTTGCCCTGCTCGATCGCCTCGTCGCGGCGCTCCTTGGAGAACCAGGCGCGGATCTTGTTGCGGGCGCGCGGCGACTTGACGAAGCCGAGCCAGTCGCGGGACGGGCCGGCGCCGGCGGCCTTGGAGGTGAAGACCTCCACCAGGTCGCCGTTGTCGAGGGTCGACTCGAGCGGTACGAGCCGGCCGTTGACCCGCGCCCCTATGGTGCGGTGGCCGACCTCGGTGTGGACGGCGTACGCGAAGTCCACCGGGGTGGCGCCCGCGGGCAGCGCTATGACGTCACCCTTCGGGGTGAAGACGAAGACCTCGTTGCGGGACAGGTCGAAGCGCAGCGACTCCAGGAACTCGCTGGGGTCCTCGGTCTCCTTCTGCCAGTCCAGCAGCTGGCGCAGCCACGCCATGTCGTTGATGTGGTCGTCCTTGCCGGCCTTCTTCGGCACGTCGGTGCGCACCTTGGAGGCGCCGGCGACGGCCTCCTGCTTGTACTTCCAGTGCGCGGCGATGCCGTACTCGGCGCGGCGGTGCATGTCGAAGGTGCGGATCTGCAGCTCGACGGGCTTGCCGTTGGGGCCGATGACCGTCGTGTGGAGCGACTGGTACATGTTGAACTTCGGCATCGCGATGTAGTCCTTGAACCGGCCGGGGACCGGGTTCCATCGCGCGTGGACGGTGCCGAGGGCGGCGTAGCAGTCGCGGACCGTGTCGACGAGGACGCGGATGCCGACCAGGTCGTAGATCTCCGCGAAGTCCCGGCCGCGGACGATCATCTTCTGGTAGACGCTGTAGTAGTGCTTCGGGCGGCCGGTGACGGTGGCCTTGATACGGGCGGCCCGCAGGTCGGCCTGGACCTCGTCGGTCACTATGGCGAGGTATTCGTCCCGCTTGGGGGCCCGCTCGGCGACGAGGCGGACGATCTCGTCGTACATCTTGGGGTAGAGGATCGCGAAGGCGAGGTCCTCCAGCTCCCACTTGATGGTGTTCATGCCCAGCCGGTGGGCGAGCGGCGCGTAGATCTCGAGGGTCTCGCGGGCCTTCTTCTCCTGCTTCTCCCGCTTGAGGTAGCGCATCGTGCGCATGTTGTGCAGGCGGTCGGCGAGCTTGATGACCAGGACGCGCGGGTCCTTGGCCATGGCCACGACCATCTTGCGCACGGTCTCGGCCTGCGCCGCCTCACCGAACTTCACCTTGTCGAGCTTGGTGACGCCGTCGACGAGGAGCGCGACCTGGTCGCCGAAGTCCTTGCGGAGCTGCTCCAGGCCGTACTCGGTGTCCTCGACGGTGTCGTGGAGGAGGCCCGCCATCAGGGTCGCGGGGTCCATGCCGAGCTCGGCGAGGATGGTGGTGACGGCGAGCGGGTGCGTGATGTACGGGTCGCCGCTCTTGCGCTTCTGGCCCCGGTGCCAGCGCTCGGCGACCTGGTAGGCGCTCTCGATCTGGCGGAGCGTCGACGTCTCGATCTTCGGGTCGTTGCTGCGGACTATGCGCAGCAGGGGCTCCAGCACCGGGTTGTACGGCGACGAGCGCTGGACGCCCAGCCGCGCGAGGCGGGCGCGCACGCGGTTGGAGGAGCCGCCGGAGCGGGCGGCGGCGGGCGGCGTGGGCTTGGGGGCCGAGACGGGGGCGGGGCCCTGCGCGCGCTGCGGCGCGGCCGTCTTCGCGTCCGCCACCTTGTTCTGCGCGGCCTTGTCGGCGGGCGTGGCTGGGGGCGCCGCGGCCTTGTCGGCCTGCTGGTCGGGCTTCGCGGCGGAGAGTGGCTGGGCCTCGTCTGGCAAGAGCGCTCCTCGTGCGGGTCCGGGTCCCCCGGTCAGGCCCGGAATCCCATGGTACTGACCTCGGGCGAGCCGTTCGCCCTCGGACGGTGCCGGACCGGGCGCGCACGTCGGCCGGGGCCGGGGGTGGCGGCACAGGAACGGGCACCCGGTGGCGCGGGTGCCCGTTCCTGTGCCGTGTGCACGCCGCTCAGAGCGTGATCAGCGCCTCCAGCGGGGCGCCGGCCAGGGCCGGCCCGAGGCGGCCGCGGCCGCCCAGGAAGCCGAGCTCCATGAGCACGGCGACGCCCGCGACCTGGGCACCGGCCCGCCGGATGAGCTCCAGCGAGGCCTCGGCGGTGCCGCCGGTGGCGAGGACGTCGTCGATGACCATGACGCGGTCGCCGGGGAGCAGGTCCTCGGCGTGCACCTCGATCTCGGCGGTGCCGTACTCCAGCTCGTACGCCTGCGACAGGGTCGCCCCGGGGAGCTTGCCCGCCTTGCGGACGGGGACGAAGCCCAGCTTGGCGGCGACGGCGACCGGTGCGGCGAGGATGAACCCGCGCGCCTCCAGGCCGACGATCTTCGTCGCGCCGTGCCGTACGCACAACTCGGCCAGCTCATCGGTCAGGGCGGCGAACGCCTCCGGGTCCGCGAGCAGCGGCGTGATGTCCTTGAAGGTCACCCCGGCGATGGGGTGGTCGGGGACGTCCCGGATGCGGCTGAGCAGCAGTTCCCGCGTGGTGACGGTCATCGGCGCTTGCCCCGCCCCCGGATGGGCTGGCGGCGCTGGCCGACGACCGCTCCGGCCGGCGCGGCGTCCTGCGGCTCGTCGTCCGGGTCGTCGATGGCCTCGATGTCCGGGGCGTCCGCGGGATCGCCCTTCCCGGCGGCCTGGGCGGCGCGCTTGGCGAGGACGCGCTTCTTCAGCGCCTTCATCTGCGGGTCGCGTTCCTTGAGGTCGGCGACGAGCGGCGTGGCGATGAAGATCGACGAGTAGGCACCGGCCGCGAGACCCACGAACAGCGACAGCGAGATGTCGTTGAGCATGCCGCCGCCGAGGAAGCCGCCGCCGATGAACAGCAGGCCCGCCACCGGCAGGAGCGCCACGACCGTGGTGTTTACGGAACGGACCAGGGTGCTGTTGAGGCTCCGGTTGGCGATCTCGCTGTACGTCCAGCGGGTCTGCTTGGTGATGTCCTTCGACCCCTCCTTCAGACCGTCGAAGACGACGACGGTGTCGTAGAGGGAGTAACCGAGGATGGTCAGCAGACCGATCACGGTGCCCGGGGTGACCTCGAAGCCCACCAGGGCGTAGACACCGACGGTGATCGTCAGGTCGTGGATCAGGGCGATCAGCGCGGCGACGGCCATACGCCACTCGAAGGCGATCGCCAGGTAGATCACGACGAGGACCATGAAGACGCCGAGGCCGGTCCACGCCTTGTTGGCGATCTGCTCACCCCAGCTCGGGCCGACCAGATCCCAGGCGATCTGCCCCTTGGGCACGTCCAGGTCCTGGGCGAGCTCCGTGGCCACCGAGTCGGCCTGCGTCGTGTTCAGCTCACTGAGCTGGATGCGCAGGGTCCCGTTGCCGAGCTGCTGGACGATCGCGGGGTGGCCGGAGGCCTCCTCCGCGTACTCCTGGGCCTGGGGGACGGACACGCTCGTCTTCGGGGTGGTGAAGACGGCACCGCCCTTGAACTCGATGCCCATGTTGAGGCCCTGCACCGCCAGCCCGACGATCGCGGTGATGGTGATCAGGATGGAGACGCCGTACCAGATCATCCGCTTGCCGACGAAGTCGTAGCCGACCTCGCCGCGGTACAGCCTGGCGCCGATGGTGCCGAGACGCGACATCTCACGCCTCCTTCGGGTCGATGGGGGCGGGCATGCGGCGAGAGCGACGCAGCGGGGGCTTCGCGCCGAGCCGCTTCGGGTCCAGACCGGACCAGGAATGGCCGTCGGCGAAGAACTTCCTGCGCGCGAGGAGTGTCATCACCGGCTTGGTGAAGAAGAAGACGATGACGACGTCGAGCAGCGTGGTCAGACCGAGGGTGAACGCGAAGCCCTGGACCTTGCCGACGGTGACGACGAAGAGCACCGCGGCGGCGAGGAAGGACACGAAGTCGGAGACCATGATGGTGCGCCGGGCACGCGGCCAGGCCCGCTCGACGGCCGGACGGAGCGTACGGCCCTCTCGGATCTCGTCACGGATGCGCTCGAAGTACACGATGAAGGAGTCGGCGGTGATACCGATCGCGACGATCGCACCGCAGACGGCCGGCAGGTTCAGCGCGAAGCCGATGGCCGGGCCGAGCAGCGACATCAGCGTGTACGTGAGGATCGCCGAGGCGAGGAGGCTGAGTAGGGCGACGACGGACAGACCGCGGTAGTACACCACCAGGTAGATCACGACGAGCGCGAGGCCGATGGCACCCGCGATGAGGCCGGCCTTCAGCTGCTCTCCGCCGAGCGCGGCGGTGACGGTGGTGACGCTCTGCTCCTCGAAGCTCAGCGGCAGCGCGCCGTAGCTCAGGATGTTGCCCAGGTCCTGGGCGGACTCCTGGTCGAAGCTGCCGGAGATCTCGGCGTTGGCGCTCAGCGTCGTACGGACCGAGGGCGCGGAGACGACCTCGCCGTCGAGGACGATGGCGAACTGGTTCATCGGCGGCTGCTGCTGGGAGAGCCGGCTCGTGATCTTCTGGAACTTCTTGGAGCCCTTGTCGGTGAACTCCATCTGGACGATCCACTGACCGTTGCGCTGGTCGATGGCCGCCTGGGCGTCGTCGACGTCCTTGCCGTCGACCTCGGCCGGGCCGAGGATGTACTTCTCCCACTCGCCGATGGCGTTCTTGCCACAGCCGATGGTCGTCTCACTGGGCTTGGCGTTGTCGCCGGCCGCGACGCGGGCCTTCTTGTCCGTGCAGTTGAGAGCGACGAACTGCGCCTGGAGCTTCTCCGCGGCGGCCGCGTCCCCGGAAGGCGTCGGCTGCGGAGTCCCGGGCGTCTTCGGCGTGCCGGACGCGGAGCCGCTCGGGGTGGGCGTCGGGGCCTTCAGCGCGTCGGTGAGGGCACGGCCCTGCGTGGTGGCGCTGGGGCTCGGCGTACCGGACGGGGCGGTCACCTCGTCGTCGCCGCCCTTGCCGGAGGGCGAGGCACTGGGCGTGGGGCTCGTGGAGGGCTCCGGCTTCACCGGGCCGCCGGGGGCCACGGCGATCACGGGTCGGAAGTAGAGCTGGGCGGTGGTACCCACCTGCTCCCGGGCCTGCTGCGAGTTCGTCCCCTTGGGGATGTTGACGATGATGTTCTCGCGGCCCTGGGTCTGGACCTCGGCCTCGGAGACGCCCAAGCCGTTGACACGGCGCTCGATGATCCCGACCGCGGTGTTCATGTTGGTCTCGTTCACCGCGCTCTCCTTGCCGGGCTCGGCCTCGGCCTTGAGCGTGATCGTCGTACCGCCGGCCAGGTCGATGCCCAGTCGCGGCGTGGTGTGCCCGGACCAGAACATGCCGCCCGTCAGCGCGGCCATGGCGATCAGGATCAGGGCCAGGGCGCGCCCCGGCCTGCCCTGCCCCCCCGATGCCGCCCCTCGGCCCTTCTTGGGTGCTGCCACCTTCTCGTTTCTCCCTGTCCAACCGCCGCTACGCCTGGTGGGCGTCGAGGCGGCCACGAAGTGGTGTGGGGAATCCCCCGCGTGTGTCGGCACGTGACGGACCGCGCACGCCGGTCGGCGCCGCGGTCCCTCTGCAGGCCTTACTTCGCGTCGGTGTCGCCGTCGCGCTTGTCGTCGGCCTTGGCGTCCTTGGCCTCCGGGGCGGTCCCGCCCTCGTCGGCCACGTCCTTCTTGCCCAGGTCGATCTTCGTGTCGTCGGTGACGGTGGTGTCGACGTCGTCGGCCCCGGTGAGCGAGGAGGCGTCGTCCGGCACGACGGGGGTGTCGCTCTTCAGGTCACCGTCGCCGTGAACGATGCGGTTGTACTCGTCGTCGTCAAGGACGGCCCCGACAGCGTTCTTGGCGTACACGGCGTGGACTCCCGGAGCCACCTCCAGGAGGACCGTGTCGTCGCCGACCTCCTTGACGGTGGCGTACATCCCCCCGATCGTCCGTACGCCGGTTCCGGGCTGCATCTGGTTGCGCATTTCCACCGCCTGCTGCTGCTTCTTCTTCGCAGAGCGGGTCATCAGGAACATGGCCCCGATGAGGACGATGAACGGCAGGAGAGTCACGATACTCACGGGACGACAAATCCTTCGCACGGTCGCGGGGAGTGCCGCGGCCTGATCTTCGGGGGTGGGTACGCCGGCCTGAAGGGTCGGCATCGGCGGAGTCTAGGCGAGTCCGCATCATTGGAACAACGCCCAGCATGGCACCGCGGTTCCTGCCCCGGCGAGTCTCCTCGCCGTCACGCCCCGAAGAGCCCCGGTTGTCCACTTCCCGGGCCGCTCGCCCGCGGCGGTACGAGGCCGAGATGCGTCCAGGCGGCGGGGGTGGCGACCCGGCCGCGGGGGGTACGGGCCAGCAGGCCCTCCCGTACGAGGAAGGGCTCGGCCACTTCCTCGACCGTCTCGCGCTCCTCGCCGACGGCCACGGCGAGGGTGGACAGACCGACCGGTCCGCCGCCGAACAGTTTGAGCAGGGCTTCCAGCACGGCCCGGTCGAGGCGGTCCAGGCCCCGGTCGTCCACCTCGTACACCTTGAGCGCGGTGGCGGCGATGTCACGGTTGATCAGGCCGTCCGCCTTGACCTGGGCGTAGTCGCGGACGCGGCGCAGCAGCCGGTTGGCGATGCGGGGGGTGCCGCGGGACCGGCCGGCGATCTCGGCGGCGCCGTCGGCGTCGATCTCGACGTCCAGCAGCTGGGCGGAGCGGTGGATGACGCGCCGCAGCTCGGCGGGCGCGTAGAACTCCATGTGGGCGGTGAAGCCGAAGCGGTCGCGCAGCGGGGGCGGCAGCAGGCCGGCGCGGGTGGTGGCGCCGACGAGGGTGAAGGGCGGCAGCTCCAGCGGGATGGCGGTGGCGCCGGGACCCTTGCCGACGATGACGTCGACGCGGAAGTCCTCCATCGCCATGTAGAGCATCTCCTCGGCCGGCCGGGACATCCGGTGGATCTCGTCGAGGAAGAGGACCTCGCCTTCCTGGAGGGAGGAGAGGATGGCGGCGAGGTCGCCGGCGTGCTGGATGGCGGGGCCGGAGGTGATGCGGATGGGGGCGCCCATCTCCGCCGCGATGATCATGGAGAGGGTGGTCTTGCCGAGGCCGGGGGCGCCGGACAGCAGGACGTGGTCGGCGGTGGCGCCGCGGGCCAGGGCGGCCTTGAGCACCAGGTCCAGCTGCTCACGCACCCGCTCCTGACCGACGAACTCGTCGAGCGACTTGGGCCGCAGGGCCGCCTCGACGGCCTGGTCCTCCCCGTCGGCGGACGCCTCGACGAGCCGGTCGGCGGCGCCGGCGGCCGGCGTGCTGCTGGTGTCGGTGTCGTCGTCCCAGTTCACTGCGGATTGCCTCGTGTGGTCATGGCGGCGGGGCCGCACGGGTGGGGGGTCATCGGGTGCGGTTCAGGGTCTGGAGGGCGGCCTTGAGGAGCCGGCCGATCTGGGGGTCGCCGCCCGCCGCCTCCGCCTCCGGCGTGACGGCGGCCACCGCCTCGTCGGCCTCGCGGGTGGCGTAACCCAGCCCGATCAGGGCGGCGTGCAGCTGGTCGCGCCAGGACGCGGTGACCGCGGTGCCGACACCCTGCCGGCCGATGTGGGCGCCGACCGGTTCGCCGAGCCGGTCCTTCAGCTCCAGCAGCAGCTTCTGCGCGCCCTTCTTGCCGATGCCCGGCACCGCCGTGAGGGCCTTCTCGTCACCGGACGCCACCGCGGCGCGCAGTGCGTCGGGCGAGTGCACGGCGAGCATGGCCTGGGCGAGGCGCGGGCCGACCCCGCTGGCGGTCTGGAGCAGCTCGAAGACCTGCCGCTCGTCGTCGTCGGCGAAGCCGTACAGGGTCAGCGAGTCCTCCCGGACAACCAACGACGTGGCCAGTTTGGCCTCCTGACCCACCCTCAGCCCGGAGAGGGTGTTCGGCGCGCACTGCACGGCCATGCCGATGCCGCCGACTTCGATCACGGCCGTGGTCGGGGCGAGGGCGGCGACCGGGCCGGAGACAAAGGCGATCATGCGGTGTGGCCTTTCCTTGCGTGGTGTGCGGCGACCGCCTGCTGGAGGCGGTTCTGGGCGGGGGCCCGCCAGATGTGGCAGATGGCGAGGGCGAGGGCGTCGGCGGCGTCGGCCGGCCTGGGCGGGGCGTCGAGCCGGAGCAGCCGGGTGACCATGGCTCCGACCTGGGCCTTGTCGGCGCGGCCACTGCCGGTGACGGCGGCCTTCACCTCACTGGGGGTGTGCAGGGTGACCGGGATGCCCCGTCGGGACGCGCAGAGCATGGCGACGGCGCTGGCCTGGGCCGTGCCCATCACCGTGCGCACGTTGTGCTGGCTGAACACGCGCTCCACGGCGACCCGTTCGGGGCGGTGGGTCTCCAGCCACTCCTCGATGCCGCGTTCCATCGCGACGAGGCGGTGGCCGATGTCCGCGTCCGCGGGGGTGCGGACGACACCGACGCCGAGCATGGTCAGCGGGCGCCCGGCGACGCCTTCGACGACGCCGATACCGCACCGGGTCAGCCCCGGGTCCACCCCCAGAACGCGCACGCCACCCCTCCTTCGCTCAACTGTTTGTGCAGGCTATCGGGTGGCACCGACAACGCGGCGGGCCGGCGAGGGGTGTGTCCCCTGCCGGCCCGCCGCGTGTGCCTGGGATCAGGCGTCGACCTTCGCCATGACGTCGTCGGAGACGTCGAAGTTCGCGAAGACGTTCTGCACGTCGTCGCTGTCCTCCAGCGCGTCGATCAGCTTGAAGATCTTGCGCGCGCCCTCCTCGTCCAGCTCGACCTGCATGGTCGGGACGAAGTTGGCGTCGGCCGAGTCGTAGTCGATGCCGGCCTCCTGGAGGGCGGTGCGGACCGCGACCAGGTCGGTGGCCTCGCTGAGGACCTCGAAGCTCTCACCGAGGTCGTTGACCTCCTCCGCGCCCGCGTCCAGGACCGCGCCCAGCACGTCGTCCTCGGTCAGCTCGCCCTTGGGGACGATGACGACGCCCTTGCGGTTGAAGAGGTAGGACACCGAGCCGGGGTCGGCCATCGAACCGCCGTTGCGGGTCATGGCGACGCGTACGTCGGAGGCGGCGCGGTTGCGGTTGTCGGTGAGGCACTCGATGAGCACCGCGACACCGTTCGGGCCGTACCCCTCGTACATGATCGTCTCGTAGTCGGCGCCACCGGCCTCCAGGCCGGCACCGCGCTTGACGGCGGAATCGATGTTCTTGTTCGGGACCGAGCTCTTCTTGGCCTTCTGGATGGCGTCGTAGAGCGTCGGGTTGCCATCGGGGTCGCCGCCGCCGGTGCGGGCCGCGACCTCGATGTTCTTGATCAGCTTCGCGAAGAGCTTGCCGCGCTTGGCGTCGATCACGGCCTTCTTGTGCTTCGTCGTAGCCCATTTAGAGTGGCCGGACATCTGCCTGTCTCCTTCGCGTAACCCATTTCTGAACGAACCCCGGAGATCCTACCGGGATCGGGTCAGGCCGCCGCGCGCACCATGTCGACGAAGAGCGCGTGCACCCGGTGGTCGCCGGTGAGTTCCGGGTGGAACGACGTGGCGAGGGCGTTGCCCTGCCGTACGGCGACGATGTGGCCGTCGTGCTCGGCGACGACCTCGGCCCGGGCACCGACCGACTCGACCCAGGGCGCCCGGATGAAGACGCCCTCGACGGGGCCGCCCTCGACGCCCGCCACCTCGACGGCCGCCTCGAAGGACTCGTTCTGCCGCCCGAAGGCGTTACGGCGGACGATCATGTCGATGCCGCCGAGCGTCTCCTGGCCCGAGCGCGGGTCGAGGATCTTGTCGGCGAGCATGATCATTCCCGCGCAGGTGCCGTAGACGGGCATGCCCGCCCCGACGCGCTCACGCAGCGGCTCCATGAGGCCGAAGAGCTCGGCCAGCTTGGAGATGGTGGTCGACTCGCCGCCGGGGATCACCAGGCCGTCGACCTCGGCGAGCTCCTCGGGGCGCCGGACCGGCCTGGCCACGGCGTCCGCCGAGGCCAGGGCGATCAGGTGCTCGCGTACGTCGCCCTGGAGGGCCAGGACGCCGATGAGCGGGGTGGTCATCACCAGCCCCGGTTCGCGTAGCGCTCGGCCTCGGGGAGGGTGTCGCAGTTGATGCCGACCATGGCCTCGCCCAGGTTGCGGGAGGCGTCCGCGATGATCTTCGGGTCGTCGTAGAAGGTGGTGGCCTTCACGATGGCGGCGGCGCGCTTGGCCGGGTCGCCCGACTTGAAGATGCCGGAACCGACGAAGACGCCCTCGGCGCCGAGCTGGCGCATCAGCGCGGCGTCGGCCGGGGTGGCGACGCCACCGGCGGAGAACAGCACGACCGGCAGCTTGCCGAGCTCGCTGACCTCCTTGACGAGCTCGTAGGGGGCGCGCAGCTCCTTGGCGGCGGCGTACAGCTCGTTGTTGTCGAAGCCGCGGAGCTTGGCGATCTCGTTCTTGATCTGGCGCAGGTGGCGGACGGCCTCGACCACGTTGCCGGTGCCGGCCTCGCCCTTGGAGCGGATCATGGCCGCGCCCTCGGCGATACGGCGCAGGGCCTCGCCCAGGTTGGTGGCGCCACAGACGAAGGGGGTGGTGAAGGCCCACTTGTCGGAGTGGTTGACCTCGTCGGCCGGGGTGAGGACCTCGGACTCGTCGATGTAGTCGACGCCGAGGGACTGCAGGACCTGGGCCTCGACGAAGTGGCCGATGCGGGACTTGGCCATGACCGGGATGGAGACCGCCTCGATGATCTCCTCGATCATGTTGGGGTCGGACATCCGGGCCACACCGCCGTCCTTGCGGATGTCGGCCGGGACCCGCTCGAGGGCCATGACGGCGACGGCGCCGGCGTCCTCGGCGATCTTGGCCTGCTCGGCGTTGACCACGTCCATGATCACGCCGCCCTTGAGCTGCTCGGCCATGCCGCGCTTGACGCGGGCGGTGCCGGTCTCGGGGGACTGCGGGGTGCTGGTGCTGGACACGGATGGACCTCACTCAAGAAACGGGGGTTTCAACTACACCGAGGAAACCCGGGCCACCTGGGCCACAGCAAGGGCCAATGGTGAGCCGGTGGCTCGTTTTCCACCGGCCGACCGGAGGGCCGGTGGCCCGTTTTCCGTGGATCAGCCGCTCCCGGGCCGGTCCGCCAGGGCCGTCGGCGGCTGATCATCCATCTCGAAGGCCATCGGGAACGGGGCGTGGCCCGCCAGCCGGAACCAGCGCACCTTGCGGTGCCGGCGCAGCGCCCTCGCGGCCCGTACGGTGTCGTTGTGGAACCGCCGGGCCATCGGCACTCGGCGCACGGCCGCCGCGAGCTCCCCGGCGGCCTCCTCGCCACCGGGGGCCTCCCGTACCGCCTCCATCTGCTCGGGCTCGCCGAACACCGCGCGCAGCGCCTGGCTCAGGTCGCTCTCGGCGACCTCGCGCTGCTCCTCCTCGGCCTGCCGGGCGGCGTGCGCGGCCTCGTAGAGCACGATGGACGCCGCCGGGTCGAGCACGCCCGAGGTGGCCAGCTCCTGGGCGACCGAGGCGCGGCGCAGGAGCTGGGCGTCGAGCGCGGCGCGGGCGGCGTCGATCCGGGCGTGCAGCCGGTCGAGCCGTCCGGCGGTCCAGCTCAGGTACAGGCCGATCGCGACCAGGGCGACGACGATCCAGATGAGGGTTTCGATCACGGGCCGAAAGGCTACCGGGGCGCCGGTGCGTCCCCTTCCCACACCGACCGGTCGTGCGCGAACAGCACCCGGCGCGGACCGAACGAAGCGATCCGGTCCAGCCACCGGGGCACGGGGATCTCCCGGTGCCCGGCGGCGCGGGCCAACTCGTCCGACGCGTACTGCGAGGCGAAGTCGTACGCCTGCCCGGCGAGCACCACGACACCGTCCGGACCGGACACGACCAGCGACTGGTGCCCTGCCGTGTGCCCGGGTGTGGGGACGACCCGGACCCCCGGCCAGACGTCGGCCTCCCCGTCGAGCTCCTCATAGCGGGCGCCGGGGAAGTCGACCAGGGCGTCGATCGTGTGGCCACCGGCACGGGCGGCGGCCAGTTCCGTGCGCTGTACGAGGACGGGGCGGCCGGCGAGGAGCGGGTTGCCGCCACAGTGGTCGAAGTGGAGGTGGCAGTTCACCACGGCGTCGATGTCGTCCGGGGCGACGCCCCGCGCCCCGAGCGCCTCCGCCAGCCCCTTGCGTCGCGGCCGGTACCGCGCCTCCGCCTCCGGGTCGCCCGCCCCGAGCCCGGTGTCGAAGAGCAACAGCCCCTCACTGTGCCGCACCAGGTACGCGAGCACGGGTTCCACGCGCGGATGTCCGGTGCCCGCCTCGGCGGCGGAGCGTACGAAGTGGCCCAGGTCCAGTCGGTGGATCCGCATGCGGGCCATCCTGCCCCCGGTACCCGGCGGTGCGACAGGGGGCGGCTTCCGCGCCGGTCCCGTACGGCCCCGCCCAAGGGGCCCGGGCCGGACCAGGCACACCCGGGTTCAGTCCCGCGCCAGTCCCCACCGGGCGCGCAGCCCCAGCCGCTCGTCCGTGGCCACCGAGGCCGCGCCGTCGGTGACCGTTTCGTAGACCGCCAGGATGTCCGCGCCGACGGTCGACCAGTCGAAGCGGCGGACATGTGTGCTGCCCCGTTCACGCAGTTCCGCGCGCCGCACGGGGTCGCCCAGCAGCCGGACCGCCGACTTGGCCAGGGCCTCCGCGTCCTCGTTGGCGAACAGTTCGCCCGCCGCGCCCTGGTCCAGCACCTGCGCGAACGCGTCCAGGTCGCTGGCCAGCACCGGCGCACCCGCGGACATGGCCTCGACCAGGATGATGCCGAAGCTCTCGCCCCCGGTGTTGGGCGCCACGTACACGTCCACGCTGCGCAGCAGCCGCGCCTTGTCCTCGTCGCTGACCATGCCGAGGAACTCCACGCGCTCGCGCATGCCGGCCGGCAGCGACGCGACGGCCTCCTCCTCGTCGCCCCGGCCCGCCACCAGCAGGCGGGTGCCGGGACAGGCCTCGAGGATCTTCGGGAACGCCTTCATCAGCACGGGCAGGCCCTTGCGCGGCTCGTCGATCCGGCCGATGAACCCGAGCGTGCCGCCCTGCCACTCCGCCTTGGGTTCGGCCTCGGCGAAGAAGCCGACGTCCACCCCGTTGGGGATGACGACCGCGTCACCGCCGAGGTGCTCCACCAGCGTCCGGCGGGCGTACTCGCTCACCGCGATCCGCGCGCTGATCTTCTCCAGCGCGGGCTGGAGGATCGGGTACGCGGCGATCATCGCCCGCGACCGCGGGTTCGACGTGTGGAACGTGGCCACGATCGGGCCCTGCGCCGCCCAGCACGACAGCAGCCCCAGCGACGGCGACGCCGGCTCGTGGATGTGGATCACGTCGAACGTGCCGTCGTGCAGCCACCGCCGCACCCGGGCCGCCGAGAGGAACCCGAAGTTCAGCCGGGCGACCGAGCCGTTGTACGGCACGGGGACCGCGCGGCCCGCCGAGACGACGTACGGGGGCAGCGGGGTCTCGTCGTCGGCCGGTGCCAGCACCGACACCTCGTGGCCGAGCCGGATCAGGTGTTCGGCCAGGTCACGGATGTGGAACTGGACGCCGCCCGGTACGTCCCAGGAGTACGGGCAGACGATGCCGATCTTCACGCCTCGGGTCCCTTCGCGGGGTCCAGGTCGGCGAGCCACAGCCGCTGCAACATGTGCCAGTCCTCGGGGTGGTCGGCGATCCCGGCCGCGAAGACATCGGCCAGCGCCTGCGTCATGACGGTCGCCTTCTCCCGTCGCGTCCCGGTCGGCGGTACGTCCACCGGCGGGTGCACCCGCCCCTTCATCACCGACGTGCCGTCGTACCAGAGCGTCGCCGGCAGCAGCAGCGCGCCGGTCTGCTGCGCCAGCATCGCCGGACCGGCCGGCATCCGCGCCGTCTCGCCGAAGAACGTCACCTCGACACCCGACGCCGACAGGTCCCGGTCGGCCACCAGGCACACCAGCCCGCCGGCCCGCAGCCGCCGCGCCAGGGTCCCGAACGCCGCGCCACCGGTGTGCGGCACCACCTCCATGCCCAGCGACTCCCGGTAGGCCACGAACCGGTCGTACAGCGACTCCGGCTTCAGCCGCTCGGCGACCGTCGTGAACGGCACGCCCAGCGCGCGGGTGGACCACACACCGGCCAGGTCCCAGTTGGCCAGGTGCGGCAGCGCGAGGACGACGCCCTTGCCGGCGGCCAGCCCCTCCGTCAGATGGTGCAGGTCCTTGATCTCGACCGCGTCCTTGACGCGCTCCACGCTCCACGCCGGCAGCCGGAACGACTCCATCCAGTAGCGCATGTAGGAGCGCATCCCGGCCTTCGAGAGCTCCGCCAGCCGGGCCGGGGAGGCGTCCGGCACCACGCGCGCGAGGTTGGCCTCCAGCCGCAGCACCCCGGTGCCCCGCCGCTTCCACGCCGTGTCCGCGATACGTCGGCCCAGCCCGGCCGCCACCGGCTCCGGCAGCTTCTTCACGGCGCTCCACCCGAGCCCGTACAGCGCGTCGGTCAGCCGTTCACCCACCGCACTCACGTCGCCTCACTCCCCCTCGCACCACCGGCCGCATCGGCACCACCGACGCTACCGGCACCACCGGCCGCGTCCGCCTCCGCCGCCTCACGCCGTACCGTCACCACTCGCTGCCCCAGCGTCACCGCACTGCCCGCGGCGACCACCCACAGGGCGATCGGCAGCAACACCTGGATGCCCGGAACACCGAAGCCGTGCAGTCCGGCGAGGCCGGCCGCCACCAGCGAGACCACGAGCCGTTCCGCCCGCTCGACCAGCCCGTTGACCGCCACCGGCAGGCCGATCGACTCGCCCCGCGCCTTCGTGTACGACACGACCTGGCCGCTCGCCAGGCAGAAGATGGCCACGGCACACATCACATTGTCGTCGCCCTTGCCCGCGTACCACAGCGCGAAGCCGCCGAAGACCGCGCCGTCGGCGACCCGGTCCAGCGTCGAGTCCAGGAAGGCGCCCCAGCGGCTGGAGATACCGGCCTGGCGGGCCATGTTGCCGTCCACCAGGTCGGAGAAGACGAAGAGGGTGATGACGATCGTGCCCCAGAAGAACTCCCCCCGGGGAAAGAAGACCAGCGCGCCCGCCACCACGCCGGCCGTGCCGATGAGCGTGACGGCATCGGGGCTGACCCCGCGGCGGAGCAGAAACGCGGCGAACGGTGTGAGAACACGCGTGAAGAATGCACGCGCGTACTTGTTCAGCATGGCCTTCCCGAGGGTCGGTGGGCCGCGCGACCCCTACGGCCACCGGCTGGCCCATCGTAGCCAGGCAGGGCCGCCCCCCACCCCCGGGCACCCTCGCTCCCGTCGCGGTGTCGGACGTATGGACGCAACCTGGCCTGAGTGGAAAGCTCGAAAGACGACCGCGGGCACCGCCGGAGCCGCCCCAGGAGGACTCCCCCGCGCCCGCGCCCCCACCTCCACCGTGCACCGCGTGCACTCGCGATCGGGAGGAAGAACCATGGGCGACAAGGCGAACGCACACCCCGGAGCCGCCGGCAGGGCGATAACGGCCGACCAGCCCTCATCGGTACGGAATGTGGTGCTGGTCGGCCACAGCGGATCCGGCAAGACGACCCTGGTCGAGGCCCTCGCGCTGACCGCCGGAGCGGTCAACCGGGCGGGCCGGGTCGAGGAGGGCGGCACGATCTCCGACTACGACGAGATCGAACACCGCCAGCAACGCTCCGTACAGCTCTCCCTCGTCCCCCTCGAGTGGGGCGGATGCAAGATCAACCTGCTGGACACCCCCGGATACGCGGACTTCGTCGGGGAGCTCAGGGCCGGTCTGCGCGCCGCGGACGCGGCCCTCTTCGTCGTCTCGGCCGCCCAGGAGGCCGACGCGATCGCCGGCTCCTGCCGCATGGTGTGGGAGGAGTGCGCGGCGGTCGGTATGCCCCGCGCGATCGTCGTCACCCACCTCGACACCGCGCGCGTCGACTTCGACGAGCTGACCCGGGTCCTCGCGCGGACCTTCGGCGGTGACGACCCCGACGCCGTCCTCCCGCTCTACGTGCCCGTGCTGGGCCCGCAGACGCCCGACGGACACGCCCCGGCGACCGGGCTCGTCGGACTGCTCACGCAGAAGATCTTCGACTACGCGTCCGGGGAGCGCGCGGAGAACCCGCCCGACGACGCCCAGCTCCCGCTCATCGCGGAGGCCCGCGACCGCCTCATCGAGGGGATCATCGCCGAGAGCGAGGACGAGTCCCTCATGGACCGCTACCTCGGCGGGGAGGAGATCGACCTCAAGACCCTCATCGACGACCTGGAGAAGGCCGTCGCACGCGGCACCTTCCACCCCGTCCTCGCCGCCGCCCCCGCCGCGCCCGGCGGGAAGCAGGGCCTCGGCACCGTCGAGCTGCTGGACCTGATCACCCGCGGCTTCCCCACACCCCTGGAGCGCGAGGCGCCCGCCGTCACCACGCCTCAGGGCGCGCCCCGGCCCGGGATCACCTGCGACCCGGACGGGCCGCTGGTCGCCGAGGTCGTGAAGACCTCCTCCGACCCGTACGTCGGGCGTATCTCGCTGGTACGGGTCTTCTCGGGCACCCTCCGCCCCGACGAGACCGTCCACGTCTCCGGGCACGGCCTCGCCGACCGGGGCCACGAGGACCACGACGTCGACGAGCGGATCGGCGCGCTCACCGCGCCCTTCGGCAAGCAGCAGCGACAGCTGAACCGCTGCGTCGCCGGCGATTTGGCCTGCGTCGCCAAGCTGTCCCGGGCCGAGACCGGCGACACCCTCTCCGCCAAGGACGACCCGCTCCTGATGGAACCCTGGACGATGCCCGACCCACTCCTGCCGCTCGCCGTCCGGGCGCACAGCAAGGCGGACGAGGACAAGCTCTCCCAGGGGCTCTCCCGGCTGGTCGCCGAGGACCCGACGATGCGCCTGGAACAGAACCAGGACACCCGCCAGGTCGTCCTGTGGTGCCTGGGCGAGGCGCACAAGGACGTCGCGCTGGAGCGGCTGCGTGACCGCTACGGCGTCCAGGTCGACGTCGTGCCGCACAAGGTGTCGCTGCGCGAGACCTTCGCCGGCCGGGCCTCGGGGCGGGGCCGGCACGTCAAGCAGTCCGGCGGGCACGGGCAGTACGCCGTCTGTGAGATCGAGGTGGAACCGCTGCCGCCCGGTTCGGGCATCGAGTTCGTCGACAAGGTCGTCGGTGGAGCCGTACCGCGCCAGTTCATCCCGTCCGTGGAGAAGGGCGTACGCGCCCAGGCGGCCAAGGGTGTCGCCGCCGGCCACCCCCTCGTCGACGTGCGCGTCACCCTCCGGGACGGCAAGGCGCACTCGGTCGACTCCTCCGACGCGGCCTTCCAGACGGCCGGCGCCCTGGCGCTGCGCGAGGCCGCGGCGGACGCCCGCATCGACCTCCTCGAACCGGTCGCCGAAGTCGAGGTCCTCGTACCGGACGAGTTCGTCGGCCCGGTGATGAGCGACCTGTCCGGCCGGCGCGGACGGGTCGTCGGCACCGAACAGGCGGGGCAGGGGCGGACGCTCGTACGGGCCGACGTGCCCGAGATCGAGATCGGACGGTACGCCGTCGACCTCCGCTCCGTCTCCCACGGCACCGGCTGTTTCGACCGCCGCTACGCACGCCACGAGGCGATGCCCCCGCAGATCGCCGAGAAGGTCCGCGAACGCGCCGAGGCGTGACCGGTGTTCCCGGGCCGCCCGCCCCCGACTCACCTCGGGCGGGCGGCTTTCCGCCGACCACCGACGCGCGACCGGCGTCCTCGATAGGCTGTGGTGCCCAGCTCAGCAGGTGTGCCGGGCACGGGGGTTGGGAACAGACCGCAGTGCGGACACACGCGGCGATGGGGGCGGCGAAGTGACAATGGACAGTTTCGGTCCCGGGGCACAGGTCCCGCTCCAGGGCTCGGCCGGGCAGACCGTGGCGACGCACGCGCTGGCCTCTGCCGCTTACCGGGAGAACGTCGACGTCGACGAGATCCTCAAGGCCAACAACGAATGGCACGAGTCGACCGTCACCAAGGGCAAGTTCTCGCTCTTCAAACCGACCCTCGGCGAGGCGTTCTGCCGCGCCGTACAGGTCCGGATGCTCGGCGGCGCCCGCAAACCCCTCATCCAGTCGTTCGGCACCGACCCCCAGCCGGTCGTCGAGCACTGCCTGGGCGCCACCAACATCCGCAAGCAGCGCGACAAGCGGCTGACGCTCATCACCCTGGTCTTCGGGGTGCTCTTCCTGCCCGGCATGCTGGTGTGGCTGACCGTCTTCCAGCTGCGCCGTACCCTCGCCGGCGGCGCGGTCGGCAAGGGCTCCGGCGCGTTGGGCGCCCTCCTGCTCGTCGGGGTCGGCATCCTGGCCGCCCTCTTCCTCCTCCGGCCGCCCTTCACCGGGCTCCCGGCGCTCTACCTGCGCGCGATGTTCATCGCCCCGGTGATCGGCTGGTTCCTGGCCAAGCGGGTCTGTGAGGCGACCGCGAAGGACCTGCGCGCCCGCTGGGACGCTCTGCTCAGCGGCGGCGGAGTGGGCCCCAAGATCCCCGAAGCGGTACCGCACGACCCCAATGAGACGGCCGCCGAGGAACTGCGCCAGCAGTTGGAGAAGCTCACCGCCGAGCAGCGCTCCAACGTCGTCTTCTACGCCGGGCCCAAGGGCATCCTCGGCATGGGCACCCGCTGGGGCAGCTGGCACCTCGCCGAGGAGCTCGTCCCGAAGGACGGCAAGGAGATCCACGCCTTCCGTACCTGGGACGTGATCCGCCCCATCCACGACGAGCTCAAGCTGCTGGAGCGCGGCACCCTCAAGACCGGGTTCCCCACCCCGTCCGTCAACCACTGGATCGTCACGCCCGTCGGGGAGGGGGCCAAGGAGGTCGCCCGGCCCGAGGGCGAGGACGTCGTGGCGTACCAGGTCAAGCCGCACGAGATACAGCGCGTCTGCAACGAGAACCAGTTCGGCAAGGGCAACCGCCACTACCTGGGCGTGCAGTTCGTGCTGTGGGACGGCCAGCTGGTCCTCACCATGATGGTCACCGTCACGGCGCTCCTGCACACGCTCCGCATCGAGGTCACCGGCCACGCCCTCGGCCCGGTGCACGGCCTGTTCATGACGAAGCCCGAGCCCAAGAAGAAGGTGGTCTCGAAGACGGTCCGGTTCTGGGAGACCAAGGAGATCCCGCTGCCGCTGATCGACAACGACGAGGTCGTACGCCTCGCGGTCCGGGCCCCGCTCACCTGGTTCCCGCCGGTTCTCGACTTCCTCGGCGGCAAGCTGGTCCTGCCCGAGCCCTTCGGCCTGCGGCACGCCTGGGCCTCGCAGCCCTGGCGTCACCGCTTCATGGCCGACGACGCCATCCGCGCGGCCACCCCGGTGATGCGGGCGGTGCACGCCGCGACCATCAGGATGCTCGACGACCACGGCGTGGACACCGAGCGCTTCACCAACCGGTCGATGGTCCTGAGCGGTTTCGTCCAGGACCCGATGCCGAAGAAGGCCGACTCGTACGACGCGTGATCAGGCGGTGGGCCAGGCGGCGGCGAGCATCCGCCTGGTGTCGCCGAGGAGCTGCGGCAGCACCTTGGTGTGACCGACGACCGGCATGAAGTTGGTGTCGCCGCCCCAGCGGGGCACGATGTGCTGGTGCAGGTGGGCGGCGATCCCGGCCCCGGCCGCGCTGCCCTGGTTGAGCCCGATGTTGAAACCGTGCGCCCCGGAAGCGGTCCGCAGCGCGGTCATGGCCTGCTTGGTCAGCAGCGCCAGCTCGGCCGTCTCGGCGTCGTCCAGCTCCGTGTAGTCGGCGACGTGCCGGAACGGGACGATCATCAGGTGTCCGCCGTTGTACGGGTAGAGGTTGAGCACGGCGTACACCGTCTCACCGCGCGCGACGACCAGGCCGTCCTCGTCGGACTTGGCCGGGATGGTGCAGAACGGACAGCCGTCGTCGGCCCCGGGGCCGGTCGGCTTGTTCTCGCCCTGGATGTACGCCATCCGGTGGGGCGTCCACAGGCGCTGGAACGCGTCAGGCGCCCCGACTCCGATCTGCTGCTCCGGCTCAGTCGTCATGGGTGCCAGCATATTCGCCGCCGGTGGAGCCGGACCGCCGAGGTGACCGGATACGCCGAGGGGCGGCCCCGGGGACCGGGACCGCCCCTCGGCGGGCGCGTCACACCTGTACGCGGCGCTCCACAACGTCGGCGATCTTCGCCAGCGCCTCCTCGCGCGGGATGCCGTTCTCCTGCGACCCGTCCCGGTAGCGGAAGGAGACCGTGCCGGCGTTCATGTCGTCGTCACCGACGATGACCATGAACGGAACCTTCAGCTTCTGGTGGTTGCGGATCTTCTTCTGCATCCGGTCCGAGGACGAGTCCACCTCGACCCGCAGGCCCTTCCTCTTCGCCTCGGCGGCGAACTCCTGGAGGTACTCGACGTGCGCGTCACCGATCGGGATGCCGACCGCCTGCACCGGAGCCAGCCAGGGCGGCATGGCGCCCGCGTAGTGCTCCAGCAGCACCGCGAAGAAGCGCTCGATCGAGCCGAACAAGGCACGGTGGATCATGACCGGCCGCTGGCGTGAGCCGTCCGGCGCGGTGTACTCCAGGTTGAAGCGCTCCGGCAGGTTGAAGTCGACCTGGATGGTCGACATCTGCCAGGTACGGCCGATGGCGTCCTTGGCCTGTACGGAGATCTTCGGACCGTAGAAGGCCGCGCCGCCCGGGTCGGGGGTCAGGGGCAGGCCCTGCTTCTCGGCCGCCTTGCGCAGCACCTCCGTGGCCTCTTCCCAGACCTCGTCGGAGCCGACGAACTTCTCCGGGTCCTTGGTGGACAGCTCCAGGTAGAAGTCGGTCAGGCCGTAGTCCCGCAGCAGGTTCAGCACGAAGGTCAGCAGCGAGTCGAGCTCGTCCGCCATCTGCTCCTTGGTGCAGTAGATGTGCGCGTCGTCCTGGGTGAAGCCACGGGCCCGGGTCAGTCCGTGCACCACGCCGGACTTCTCGTACCGGTACACCGTCCCGAACTCGAACATGCGCAGCGGCAGCTCACGGTAGGAGCGGCCCCGCGCGTCGAAGATCAGGTTGTGCATCGGGCAGTTCATGGGCTTCAGGTAGTAATCCACGCCGTCGTCGAGCTGCATGGGCGGGTACATGCCCTCGGCGTACCAGTCCAGGTGACCCGACTTCTCGAACAGCTTCCCCTTGGTGGCGTGCGGGGTGTAGACGAACTCGTAGCCCGCCTCCTCGTGCCGGCGCCGCGAGTAGTCCTCCATGGCGCGGCGGATGATCCCGCCCTTGGGGTGGAAGACCGCCAGGCCGGAGCCGATCTCGTCGGGGACGGAGAAGAGGTCGAGCTCGCTGCCGAGCTTGCGGTGGTCGCGCTTCTCGGCCTCCGCGAGGAAGTCCAGGTGGGCCTTCAGCTCGTCCTTGGAGGGCCACGCGGTGCCGTAGATGCGCTGGAGCATCGGGTTCTTCTCGCTGCCGCGCCAGTACGCCGCCGCGTTGCGCATCAGCTTGAACGCCGGGATGTTGCGGGTGGTGGGCAGGTGGGGGCCCCGGCAGAGGTCCTTCCAGCACAGCTCGCCGGTCTTGGCGTCGATGTTGTCGTAGATGGTCAGCTCGCCGCCGCCCACCTCGACGTCCGCGCCGTCGTCGCTGGACGCGGAGCCCTTGATGCCGATGAGCTCCAGCTTGTACGGCTCGTTCGCCAGCTCCTCGCGGGCGGCCTCGTCGGTGACGACCCGGCGCGAGAAGCGCTGACCACGCTTCTGGATCTCCTGCATCTTCTTCTCGATGGCCTTGAGATCCTCGGGCGTGAACGGCTTGTCCACGTCGAAGTCGTAGTAGAAACCGTCCCGGACCGGCGGGCCGATGCCCAGCTTGGCCTCGGGGAACAGCTCCTGCACGGCCTGCGCCATGACGTGCGCGGTGGAGTGCCGCAGGATGTTCAGGCCGTCCTCGGAGGAGATCTCGACCGGCTCGACGGTCTCGCCGTCCTTGATCTCGTACGCGAGGTCCCTCAGCTCGCCCGCGACCCGGGCGGCCACGACGGTGCGCTCACCGGTGAAGAGGTCGGCGGCCGTAGTGCCCGTCGTCACCACGCGCTCTTCCCGCTCGGAATCGCGTTGGATGATCACACGGACGTCTGACACCGGTCTCTCCTGACTGAAGGGAAAGCGTCGCGGTCATATCGCGCACGCCGTACCGCATGGTACCGAGCCGCCCGGCCCGCCCGCGAAACGGTTTCCCCCCTCTCCGGCCTTCAGTCCCCCGGCCCGCACGCCTCCCCGAAGAAGCCCAGGTTCTCGTGGAGGGACTTCATCAGCCGGTCCCGCTCCGCCTCGTCGACCTGCACGGGGACGACCCCGGAAGCATCGGTCAGCCGCCGGAAGCCGCCCCGGCTCTCCAGCCTGCCCGCCACCCGGACGGGCAGCCCGACCAGGTGCGCGTGCCCGGCCGTGCGGTACGACTCCTCGTCCAGCGCCACCCGTACGTGCGGCACCTCCGCCCCGGCCAGCACCCGCAGCCGCACCGTACCGGCCCCCCGCGGCCCCGACCGGCGCATCCGCACCACCGTCCCCGTGATGCGCACCGGCACCGACGGCTCGTCCTGGAGGTAGCGGACGCCCGCCTCCCGCAGCGCGGGCAGGTCGCCCGGCGAGAACTCGACCGGCTCGGGCCGCGCCGCGCACCCCTCCGGTACGCCCGCGGCGGGCGCCCACGCCAGGGCGATACGCGCTCCTTCCGTGCCGCGTACGAGGGAGATCAGCGCCTCGGTCAGCTCCCGGCTGACGCCCGCCTCGACGGCCGAGTCGAACGCCTCCGGTCTGCCGGTCGCCCGCTGGTAGTCGACTGCCTCGCGGGCGGCGTGCAGCGCGTGGTGGAGCCGGGTGGTGACCACCCGGCCGGGGTCGACCGGCACGAAGGCGGTGAGCCCCCGCCCGCCCTGCACGTTGCCGATCAGGACGCCCTCCATCGAGGCCTGGGCCTGCCGCCTGTGCCGGGCTCCGTGGTAGCCGGCCCGGCCGCGCGCCGCGAGGGCGCCGGCCAGCAGGATCTGCCGGGCCGCGGAGCGCAACTGTTCCTGCACGGTCCAGGCGACGGTGTCGGAGGGGCCCTGGGGGACGTCCCGCCACCAGCGGACCTCGTCGCTCGGCACGGTCAGGCCGACCAGGACCTCGCGCGCTGAGGGCGCGGCGCAGCGGGAGAGCGCGGTGAGGGCCTCGCCGACGAGGTCCTCCCAGTCGGGGAAGGCGCGGCTCTCCGGGACGAGGAGGCTGGCGGTCCCGGCGCCGGGGCCGGGCGGGGTCCAGCGGCTGTAGCGACCGGCGGCTCCCCCGCGGCGGCGCCAGCCGTGCCGGTCCAGCAGGGCCCCGAGGACGCGGGGGTCGACCTTTGCGGGGTCCAGGGGGCCGTCGTGGGCCAGGGGGCTGGGCGTGGGCGTGGGGTGCGGCCGCATGGGCTCGTCGATCGACCGGTGCATCAGGGTCTTCCTCCCGCCCCGACCCGGGTCATGATCTCGCAGAGTGCCCGGTCGTCGAATATCCGATTCGTTGGAATGCGCACGGTGGTGCGGCGCCGGCCGGTGACCGGATGGCCCGCGAGGTTGGTCCAGTAGCAGCAGTGCCGCAGGTCGAGACGGTCGTGGCCGGCCCGCAGCCAGTCCTCCCGGGTCCGGGGGACGATCATCACGACCAGGATCTTGTGCACCGAGACCGGGGTGCGGGCCAGCTTCACCAGGTGGTCGTTGTCGAGGGTGAAGGAGAACGTGGGGCCCGCCGGGTTCGGCGGGATCTGGTAGGTGCACTTGAGCTGCACCTTGATGGTGACTTCGTCGTCCACGGTGTGCCCGGGGGCGCTGTGGCTGACGTGCCAGTCGATGCCGTTGTCCGGGAAGGGCTGGGAGAGCGAGCAGCCGGCGGCCGCCGCGACCGCGTGGAGGTAGCCCACCTGGAGGGTCTCCATGCAGGCGGTGGTGGCGAGCGCGCCCCGCAGTGGTGCGATCTGCTGGGGCAGCAGCCCGCCGGGTTCGGGCTGCGCGAGCGCCATGGCTCCTCATGCCTTCCCGGGCCGACGACGGGGTGTCAGTTCGACGGCCCCTCACCTGTGTTGTCACCACGTTGCGTACGGTGCAAACGGCGCGGGTATCACCGTTTCGGGCAGGGGGATCGCCATCTGCCGGGTACGCGCGAGGAGTTCGGGGTATGACGCTCTGGTACGAGGGGCCCCTGGCCGCATTCGACACGGAAACCACGGGAGTTGACGTCGAGGAGGACCGGATCGTGTCCGCCGCCGTCGTCGTCCAGGACGCCGCGGGCGGGCGGGTCCGGGCCACCCGGTGGCTGGTGAATCCGGGCATACCGGTGCCGCCCGCCGCGACCGGGGTGCACGGGCTGACGGACGATCACCTGCGGCGCAACGGCCGCTGGCCCTCGCCCGTCATGGAGGAGATAGCGCGGCAGCTCGCCGAGCACTGCGCGGCGGGCCGGCCGCTGGTGGTGATGAACGCGCCGTTCGACCTGACGCTCCTCGACCGTGAACTGCGCCGCCACCGCGCCTCGTCGCTCTCCCGCTACCTGCAGAACGCCCCGATGTGCGTACTGGACCCGCGGGTGCTGGACAAGCACTTGGACCGGTACCGCAAGGGCCGCCGCACGCTGACCGACCTCTGCGCGCAGTACGGGGTCGTGCTGGAGGGCGCGCACGACGCGGCGGCGGACGCGGCGGCGGCGCTGGAGGTCGTCCGGGCGGTGGGACGCCGGTTCGCGTCCAGTCTGGAACGGCTGTCGCCGGCGGAGCTGCACACGTTGCAGGCCGTGTGGCACGCCGCGCAGGCTCGCGGGCTGCAGGCGTGGTTCGCGCGCAACGGTTCGGAGGAGGCCGTGGATCCGGCGTGGCCGCTGCGCCCGGAGTTGCCGGCGGCGGCCTGAGGCGGGGCGGGGGCGGCCTGAGTACGAAAAAGCCGGTCCGTCGGTGACGGACCGGCCTTCCCCGGTGGGCGATACTGGGTTCGAACCAGTGACCTCTTCGGTGTGAACGAAGCGCTCTCCCACTGAGCTAATCGCCCGGGAACGCACTGAACCATACAGGTCCCGGCCCGTTCCCTTCAAACCGTCCGCACGTGCGCGGCCAGTCCCCGGTGCCCGCCGCGCATCATCAGGGCGTGGTTCGCGCGGAAGAGGGGCCTGGCCGGCAGGGCGAGGCGGCGCATCAGGGGCCGCCGTACCTCGACCTCCTGTTCGTAGAGGACTTCTGTGCGGCCGGCCCCGGGCGAGGTGAGGGTCCAGCGGGCCCACCCCTCGAGGTCGCCGGCGAGTGTGGTCTCCAGGACGTGTGCGACGGGGTCCCGGCGCCGTTCGGTGAGGGTGACGACGATGTCGTACGGGAGGAGGGAACGGGCGCGGGCGGTGCCCGAGCGCTCGTCGATCCGGGTCGCCTCGCGCACCTGTGGCCACCAGGAGGGGTACTCCTCGGGCCGTTCCAGTACGGCGTAGACGGTGTCCGGCGGGGCCGGCAGATCCCAGACGCTGCGGAAGCGGTAGTGGCACCAGTTCATGGTGCGAGTGTGCTCCGTGCCGGGCGTACTCACGCCATGTCTGAGTAGGCACGCTCATGTCGTGGCGTGCGGCCCGGGCGACACTCCGCCCATGAACAATGTGCCGTCACCGGCGGAAGAGCTGGTGGTCCTGGATCGTGAACTGGCCCGACTCGATGTCCGCAGGTCGCAGTTGCTGGCTCGCCGGGCGTGGCTGCTGAGCGTGCTGCACACGCCGGTCGCCGCGGTCCCCGCGTGGCGCCGCCCCGCCACGGAGACCGCGCCGCGGAGTGCGCAGCACGTGCTGCTGACGCTGGGCGGTGTGCTGCTGGCGGTCGCCGCGATCGCCTTCACGCTGGTCAGTTGGGGGCACTTGGGCATCGGTGGCCGTGCGGCGGTGCTCACCGTACTGACGGCCGGGGCGCTGGCGGCGCCGGTCGCGCTGCTGCGCCGACGGCTGGCGTCGACGGCGGAGGCGGTGGCGTCGCTCGGGTTGCTGCTGACGGTGCTGGACGCGTACGCGGTACACCGGGTGGGGCTGCCGGAGGCGGGGGCCGTGGGGTACGCGGCGGGCGCCTCGGCGGTGCTGGCGGCGCTGTGGGCGGCGTACGGCACGGCGGTCGGTGGCCTGCGGGTGCCGGTGCCGGCGGCGGTCGTGGCGGGCCAACTCCCCCTTTCCCTGTGGGCGGTGGCGTCGGACGCCGGTGCGCTGACCGTGTGCTGGGCGCTGCTGGCCACGGCCGGTCTCGACGTGGCGGTCGCGCTGTGGGCGAGGCCGGGTACCGGGGTGCGGGTGGTGGCGTGCGTGGCGGCTTGCGCGACGGGTGGCTGGGCGGTGCTGGCCGCCGTGTGGTTCTCGGCGGTGGACGGGGGCGCCGGACCGGCCGTGCTGCTGCTGGTGGCCGCGGGCCTGGCGGGGTTCGGGGCGTGGCGTGTCGCGGCCGGGGCGGAGTCCTGGTCGGTGGCGTGGGCGGTCGTGGCCGGCCTGGTGGCGGTGGCCGGTGGCGGCGGCCTGGTGCGGGAGGTGGTGCCGCAGGGCTGGGCGGTGCCGGGGTACCTGGTCGCCGCGGTGGTGGTGTGGGCGGCCGCGGCGAGCGGCGGGGTGCCGCGCGGGGTGGCGCGTGGCCTGACGGGCGCGTCGGCGGGTGTGCAGGCGCTGGCGGTGGCGTGGGCGCTGCCGCAGGTGGCGGCCGTCCTGGGGGGCGTCCGGCCGGGCGTCCCGTGGGCGGTGGTGGCGGTGCCGGTGACGGTGGCCGGGGTCCTGGTGTCGCCTCGATCCCGGCCGGCGCGCTGCGGGGCGCTCGCGCTGGCGTGGACGGCGGGGATGTCATTGCCCGGGGCACTCTCCCTGCCGTACGCGGCCACGCTGGTGGCCCACCTCCTGCTGTCGGCCGGGTTCCTGGTTCTGGCGGTCCGCCCGTCGTCGCTGACGGTTCGGCTGCCGGAGGCGCGGGACGCGGAGGGGGCGCTCGGGGACGTCGCCCTCGGCGGGGCGTTGCTGGGCGCGTCCGTGGCCGCCTTCGGGGCGCGGGCCACGGAGGCGGCGGCGGTCGCCGTCCTCGGGGTGCTGGCGGGGCTCTTCGCGGGCGGGGCGGTCGCCGGACGGGGCACGCGCCGGACGGTCATGGCGTGCGCCGCCGTGGTGGCGGGGACCGGGTTCGTGGGTGCCGTCGCCGCCGCGGTGGAGCTGCCGGTCCACCTGACGGGCGTCGCGCTGCTGGCCGTGCCGGTGGCGACGGCGGCGGTCGGGGCGGTCCTGCGGCGTCACCCGGCCGCCGTGCCGGTGGAGTCGGCGGGCGCCGCGGCCGGGGCCCTCGGGGTCGGGCTCGCGTCCGCCCGCCCCGGGGTCCTGGCGCTCGCGCTGGCCCTGGGCGGCGTGGTGGCGGCGGCCACGGCGGTACGTCCGGAGCGGCGCCCCGTGGCCGGGTACGCGGCCACCGCGCTGTTCGTGGCGGCGGCCTGGGTGCGGCTGGCCGCCTCGGGGGTGTCGTCCCCGGAGGCGTACGCGCTGCCGGTGGCGGTGCCCGCGCTCGCCGTGGGCGTGCTGCGCAGGCGCCGTGACCCGGAGGCGTCGTCGTGGGTGGCGTACGGTCCGGGCCTGGCCTCGGCCCTGGTGCCGAGCCTGTTCGCGGCGTGGGGGGACACGGGCTGGCCGCGTCCGCTGGTGCTCGGGCTGGTGGCGCTCGCCGTCACGCTGGCCGGCGCCCGGCTGCGGTTGCAGGCACCGCTCCTGCTGGGCGGGGCGGTCCTCGCCCTGGACGGGCTGCACGAGCTGGCGCCGTACGTCGTCCAGGCGGTCGGTGCGGTGCCGCGTTGGCTGCCGCCCGCGCTCGCCGGACTGCTGCTGCTGGCGGTTGGCGCGACGTACGAGCAGCGCATGCGCGACGCCCGTCGGCTGCGCGACACCCTGGGCAGGATGGGCTGAACCGGGAACGCCGAAGGCCCCGGAGACATCGTCTCCGGGGCCTTCGGTCCGGGTGGTGGGCGATACTGGGTTCGAACCAGTGACCTCTTCGGTGTGAACGAAGCGCTCTCCCACTGAGCTAATCGCCCGGGCGCACCGCAAACATTACCGCATGTCAGCGGTGCTCCCGACCACCTCGGGCCGGTTCACGCGGTCACTTGGCGAGGTTCCAGGGCAGGGCGAACCCGTACGTCCACAGGTACACACCGACCAGTGCCGCCATGATCACCAGACCGACCGTGGTCAGGATGATGTTGCGGCGCCGGACCTTCGGATCGAGTGCCCGCTGCGCCGCCTCGGTCACCTTCCGCTTCGTCCAGCGGAGCACCAGCTGCGCCCAGACGAACTCGGTCGCCCAGATCGCCATACCGCCGAAGATCACGACCCAGCCGGGGCCCGGCAGCACCAGCATCGCGGCGCCGGCCGCCACGACGGCGAGGCCGACGACGAAGACGCCGACCTGCCAGCTGACGTGGAGCGTCCTGCGCGCCTTGATGAAGTCGGGTGCCCGCGAGCCGAGTGTCGGCTCGCCGGTCACCTCTTCCGTCACGTCCCCCGTTGCGGGCGCCGTGGTCACCGGTGGGGCGACCTTCTCCCGCTCGTCACTCTCCGCGTTCATGGAGCCCAACCTACCCGACACTCGCGAGACACCGGAATGGACGCATAACAGCCGCTTGCACACCGCCATACGAGGTACCTCAAGGGCCACAAAACAGACAGAGGGGTTTACAACGGCACCGTAGGTGGCATGTCGATTTCGCCGACGTGCGAATCCCCGAGCGCACACTGAGCGAAAGGCCCTGGCGCTTATGAACACCACGGTCAGCTGCGAGCTGCACCTGCGCCTCGTTGTGTCGAGCGAGTCCTCACTGCCTGTACCGGCGGGCCTGCGGTATGACACGGCCGATCCCTACGCCGTGCACGCCACC
This sequence comes from Streptomyces gobitricini, assembly GCF_039532985.1. Taxonomy (NCBI): domain Bacteria; kingdom Bacillati; phylum Actinomycetota; class Actinomycetes; order Kitasatosporales; family Streptomycetaceae; genus Streptomyces; species Streptomyces gobitricini. The sequence goes on from NZ_BAAASR010000019.1 coordinate 34,212, forward strand.
TTCCACACCGGAGCCGAGGAGACGGTCGAGTGGGTGTTCGCCCGCGACCTTCTCGCCGAAGGGCTCCACCGCCCCACAGGCACCGGCGACGTCAGAGTCTGGCCGTCCCGCAGCCACGGTCAGGGCGTCGTCTGCATCGCGTTGAGCTCCCCGGAGGGCGAAGCCCTGCTGGAAGCCCCGGCGCGGGCGCTGGAGTCGTTCCTGAAGCGGACCGACGCCGCGGTGCCGCCCGGCACCGAGCATCGCCACTTCGACCTCGACACGGAGCTCTCGCACATCCTGGCCGAAAGCTGAGGCCAGGCCGCCAGCCGCACGGCGCCGTCCGACTCGGGGCGACGGCGCCGCGCGGAGAGCTCGTACGGCCGTGAGCGGCCGGGAACGGCGACATCGGCGCCGTCACCGCGGAAACCACCGCGGTGACGGCGCCGGGCGCGTTTCCGGCCGCCCGCGGCCCCTCCGGCCCGGACACCGCCCGGGCGCCCAGCGGGCGAGCCGCTAGAGTCGGCGCAATCCGGCGGGCGCCGGCCCGCGACAGGCCAGGGAGGAAGCGTGCTGATCCCCCACGACACCCGGATCGCGCTCGACACCGTCGTCGATCTGATGAACACGGCACCGGAAGGCGGACGGGGCGAGGGGCTCGGGGACATCGCGGCGCTGTACGCCTTCGTACGGGGCCACGACGTCAGCGGTGTCGGTGAGCTCGGCGAGCCGGACCTGCGGGCCGTGCGCGACGTGCGAAATCGATTCGCCGACGTCTTCTCGGCGCCCGACGCCCGTACCGCGGCGGATCTGATCAACCAGCTGGTCGCGGCGGCGGGCACCACACCCCAGCTGACCGACCACGACGGTTACGACTGGCACGTGCACTACTTCGCGCCGGGCGCGTCGGTGGCCGACCACCTGGCCGCCGACTGCGGCATGGCGCTGGCGTTCATCGTGGTGGCCGGCGAGCAGGACCGCCTTCGCCGTTGCGAGGCGCCGGACTGCGGACGCGCCTTCGTCGACCTGTCACGCAACCGCTCACGCCGGTACTGCGACAGCCGTACCTGCGGTAACCGACTTCATGTGGCGGCCTACCGGGCCCGCCGCAAGGAGGCGGCGGCCCGCTGAGCGGCCGCGTCGGCCAGCGCTCAGAGCACGAACAGGTCGTGCACGGCGCCCATCAGCAACAGGCAGCCGATGACCGTCAGGAAGATCATCAGCGGCGGCTGGGAGAGCGCGAAGAGGCATCCGCGCCGCTCGTCGAGGGCCGTATCGGTGGCTTCGGTGGCTTCGGTGACTTCGGTGGGGGCGGGGGACGACTCCCGCGAGGTTTCCAGCATCTCGGGGCCGATCATGGCGCAGCGCGGCGGCCCGTGAACGGTGAACGCGGAGGATCGGCAGGGGAGTTCACCCCATCCCGTGGCTCCGTGACGCCCGGCGGTGCCCGGTGGATCAGATGCCGTGCTTCTTCAGGATCGCCTCGATGTCGCTGAAGTCGTCGGCGGGCTTCGCCGTGGAGCGGTCACCGGCGCCCAGCGAGGGCCCGGAAGCGGCCGGCCCGACAGCCCCACGCGGCTCCCGGCGGCCCGTGCCCTTGCTCTCCTCGCGCTCGGCGCGCGCAGTCCCGCCCCGGCGCCGCTCGACCGCCCGGGTGGTCATGAACAGCAGCCAGGACACCCCCAGAACACCGAATCCGGCCCAGGCCACCGGGCTGAAGGCGGTCCTGGCCAGCCACTCCACGGCCCCGGTCATCACCAGCCCGATCGGCACGAGCGCGTACGCGGCGATACGGACGGCGGCGAGGAACCTCTTCCGGTACGCGGCGATCGCCGCGATACCCAGCCCCGCCGCGGACACGGCGGAGCAAACAGTCTCGGCAAGCATCCGGTCCTCCAGGCGGGCGCGAGGCGGTACGTCTCCCTTCCATCCTGCACCTCGCGGGCCCGCCGCGGCCATGGCGCCCAACACCCTCGGGGAGATCTCCGGGACATCTCCGGGGCGCTCTCCTCCCCAGGTCCAGGTTGGGATGTCACCCGCCCGGCTGGGAGACTGCCCCCATGAACGACTCCACCACCGAGCGCACCGCACCGCCCGTCCTCCTCGACGTCTGGTGCGAGCTCCAGTGCTCCGACTGCCATGCCGCCCTGGAGGACCTGCGCGCACTGCGCGCCCGGTACGGCGACCGGCTGGAGGTGCGGCTGCGCCACTTCCCGCTGGAGAAGCACAAGCACGCCTACGCCGCCGCGCAGGCCGCCGAGGAGGCCGTCGAGCAGGGGCGGGGATGGCCCTACGCGGAGGCGGTGCTCGCCAGGATCGAGGAGCTGGCGGCGAAGGGTGAGCGGGTTCTGATCGACACGGCACGGGAACTCGGCCTGGACGCCGAGGAGTTCGACACCGCGCTCATCGACGGCCGGCACCTGCTGATCGTGGACGCCGACCAGGCGGAGGGCAGGGCGATCGGCGTCACCGGCACCCCGACGTACGTGATCGGCGGCGAGCGTCTGGACGGCGGCAAGAGCCAGGAGGGGCTGCGCGCGCGCATCGAGGAGATCGCCGACCGCCTGCTGGCCGACCCGGGCGGCCGCTCCGAAGCGCTCTAGAGCAGCGGCTTGAAGCAGTGGATGTGGGTCGCCCGGTAACCGAGCGACCCGTAGAGCCGCAGGGCCGGGGTGTTGTCCGCGAAGACGTGCAGGCCGATGCGGCGATCCCCCGCCCGCAGGGCGATCCGCTCGGCGAACAGCATCAGGGCCCGCCCGTGCCCCCGACCGCGCAGGGCGTCGACGACCTCGATGTCGTACACGAACGCGAGCTCCTCCCCGCAGGGCGACTCCGCCCGGCCGGTCCACAGGTGCCCGACGGGAACCCCGTCCCGGACGGCGACGTGGAGCGCGGCGCCCTCGGTGGCGAGGCCGTCGGGCAGCAGGCGGCGGCGGCTCGCCTCGGCCTTCGCCCCGGCCCGCTCCTCCGGTACGCCGTGCCGGGCCCAGCTGCGCGCGAACTTCTCCCCGGACCGGACCACCCACCGCGCGAACTCCGCCTCCGTCATGGGCCGGACCTCGATGTGTCCGGGCGGCTCGGGCGGCGGGCCGGTGAGGTCCTTGGCCATGGTGCGGCCGCGTTCGGTGTAGCCGAGGGCGGTCGCCATCCGGAGGGCGACCGCCGCGTCGGCCGGTACGGCGGCGGTGACCTCGTCGCAGCCCCAGCCGCGCAGGACCTCCTCGGCGGCGAGCGCGGCCACCGTGCCCCGGCCGCGCCGCCGGTCCGGCTCGTCGATGTCGAGGGAACGGATCACCCCGGCCGCCCCCCGGCCGCTTCCGGGCAGGGTGCCGAGTTCGACGGCGCCCACGCGGCGGCTGTTGACACAGACGTCGTAGGTGCGCGATCGGGCGCCGTCGGGGTTCTGCTGGAGCGGCCCGGCCGGCCGCAGGGTCGTGGTCATCGGGAGTGTTCTACCCACCCCGCCACCACGGGCTCACATCTGTGCCGCGCGCTCCGCGAAGATCCGCATGGTCTTGGCGGTGACCGGCCCCGGCGCGCCGGGCAGCTCGCGCCCGTCCACCCGGTGGACGGCCTGGACGTCGCGGAGGGTGGAGGTCAGGAAGATCTCGTCGGCCCGCTCCAGGACGTCCATCGGCAGCTCGGTCTCCTGCGCGCCGGTCCATTCGACGGTCAGGGCCCTGGTGATGCCGGCGAGGCAGCCGGAGGTGAGCGGCGGGGTGTACAGCCGGCCGTCCAGCACGACGAAGACGTTGGAGCCGGTGCCCTCGCAGAGCCGCCCGACGGTGTTGGCGAACAGCGCCTCGCTCGCGCCCCGCTCGTGGGCGGCGGCGAGCGCGACGACGTTCTCGGCGTACGAGGTGGTCTTGAGCCCCGCCAGGGCGCTGCGTTCGTTGCGGGTCCACGGGACGGTGATCACGGCGGTGGTGTCGGGGCGGCGCGTGGTCTCGCCCAGGGCGACGACCAGGGTCGGGCCGGCGTCGCCCCGGTCGGACCCGAGCGGGGAGAGCCCTCCGGTGTACGTGATGCGCAGCCGGCCCAGCGGCATGGGGTTGGCCTCCAGCACAGCGGCGCACGCGCGGCGCACCTCGTCGAGGTCCGGGTCGGGCAGGCCGAGGCCGCGCGCGGAGCGGGTGAGCCGGTCGAGGTGGGGCTCCATCGCGAAGGGCCGGCCGTCCACGGACTTCAGCGTCTCGAAGACGCCGTCGCCCACGGTCAGGCCGTGGTCCAGTACGGAGACCCTGGCGGCGTCCGCGTCGAACAGCCCGCCGTTGACCCACAGCTTCATTTCCCGATGGTCCTTCCGCTCGCCCGGTACGTTCCCGACGCTACCGCGAGCAGCCGGGAGGCCTTCAGTTCGGTCTCGTCCCACTCGCGCTCGGGGTCGGACCCCCAGGTGATGCCCGCGCCGGTGCCGAAGCGCAGCAGCGCCCGGCCTTCGCCACGGTCGATCCAGAAGGTGCGTATGCCGACGGCCAGCTCGCCGGTGCGGCGGTCGGCGTCGACCCATCCGATGCCGCCGCAGTACGGCCCCCGGGGGGCGTTCTCCAGCGCCTCGATGATCCGCAGGGCGCTGCTCTTGGGCGCGCCGGTCACCGACCCGGGCGGGAAGGTGGCGTGCAGGAGGTCCTGCCAGCCAGCCTTGGGCGTCAGCTCGCCGCGCACGGTGGAGACGAGATGGACCAGGCCGGGGTGCGGCTCGACGGCGCAGAGCTCGGGGACGGTGACGGAGCCCGTGGCGCAGACCCGTCCGAGGTCGTTGCGGACCAGGTCGACGATCATCACGTTCTCGGCGCGGTCCTTGTCCAGGAGGTCCTGGGCGGTCCTGCCGGTGCCCTTGATGGGGCCGGACTCGACGGTGGAGCCGTCCCGCCGGAGGTAGAGCTCGGGCGAGGCGGTGGCGATCTCCACCCCGTGAGCGGGCAGCCGAATCGTTCCGGCATAGGGGGCCGGGTTGCCGCGCGCGAGAAGCGCGGTCAGCGCGTCCACATCGGCGGCCGGGTCCGGCAGCGGCGCGGAGAGCACCCGGCACAGGTTCGCCTGGTAGACCTCGCCGGCCGCGATGTGCTCCCGGATCCTCCGTACCCCCGCGGTGTACGCCGCGCGGTCGAGCGAGGACGTCCAGTCACCGGCGGCGGGCCCGCGCCAGCGTCCCGGCACCGGCGCGGGAACCGGGGCGGGGCGTACGTCACCGAAGCGGGCGCAGGTCAGGCGGCCCTCGAAGTCCGCGGAGACCGCCCAGAAGCCGGACGAGTCGAGAGCCCCGGGATCACTGGTGACATCCCGCAGGTCGGTTGCGACGAGGCCGCCGAAGCGGGCCAGAGGAGCGAGGTCGTGCACGCATGCGAGTCTAGGGCGGGGGCGGACGGGACGGCGCGGAGCGGGGTCGGCGCAGCACGCTGGGCAAACGCGTTTTTGTGCTGGCCCGGGAATCCGCTAGAGTTCAACACGTCGCCGGGACGCGGAAGCGGAACGGAAACGACAAGCGGACGTGGCTCAGTTGGTAGAGCATCACCTTGCCAAGGTGAGGGTCGCGAGTTCGAATCTCGTCGTCCGCTCGACGTGGGGGATCTTTCCCGACCCCCGCACTCCTGGTGGAGTGGCCGAGAGGCGAGGCAACGGCCTGCAAAGCCGTCTACACGGGTTCAAATCCCGTCTCCACCTCCAAGGACGATTAGCTCAGCGGGAGAGCGCTTCCCTGACACGGAAGAGGTCACTGGTTCAATCCCAGTATCGTCCACTGGATCTTCGGATCCCCCGCGCGATTAGCTCAGCGGGAGAGCGCTTCCCTGACACGGAAGAGGTCACTGGTTCAATCCCAGTATCGCGCACGCAGTGTCCATGATCCTGGATCGTGGTCCCGAGGACGATTAGCTCAGCGGGAGAGCGCTTCCCTGACACGGAAGAGGTCACTGGTTCAATCCCAGTATCGTCCACATGGTCCGGAGCCCCGGTCGCGTCTCGCGGCCGGGGCTCCGTCGTCGTCCCCCGCTCAGGACGAGAAGAGCATCCGCCCGAAGCCACGGCGGTGGCCGTGCTGGCCGTGCTGCCCGTGGTGCCCGTGGTGCGGAGCGCCCCAGGCGGGGGCGTGCGGAGCGGGAGCGGCCGGGTAGGCCTGAGGTGCCGGCGGGGCGGGCGGGGCCTGCTGAACCCACTGCGACTCCAGGCGGGTCAGGGCCTCCAGCTCGCCGTAGTCGAGGAAGATCCCCCGGCAGCCACCGCACTGCTCGATCTGGACACCGTTGCGGTTGTAGGTGTGCATGGGCGCATGGCACTTGGGACACTGCATGCTCGGCTCAACTCCTCGCCGTACGAATGGTGTGCTCACCCTACGACGCGGCTCCAGCGCCCAACTCCGGCGGGAGTGTCGCAATTCGGGCACAGGCGTCGACGACGCTCAGCTCGACGTCGTCCAAGTCCCGCTTACCGGTGGTGCACTTGGCGACGGCGAGGGCGGCCGTCTGCACGGTCAGCGCGCGGGCCGGCACATCGAGCCGGGGCCAGGGGTCGCCGTCGTCGGGTACGGCCGGGCCACCCGCCGCGCGGTAGGCGCCGAGGAAGCGGTCCCACACCTCGGGCGCCAGCAGACCGGCCGCGTACCAGGCCGCGGGGCGGGCCAGGTCCCAGGCGGGATCGCCCAGGCCGAGGTCGTCGACGTCGATGAGCAGCCAGGGGCCGCCGGCGGCCGGGTGGCGGACCAGCTGGCCGAGGTGGACGTCGCCGTGGCAGAGCGCGCCCTCGCCGGTCCAGGGCGCCTCGTCACGCGCCCAGGCGGGCAGACGGCGCCAGGCGGCGCGTACCGGGCCGGCGGCCGGGTGCGGACCGGCCGCCGCCATGCGCGCCACGGCCCGTGCCGCTTTGGCGGGGCCGCGCATCGCGGGCAGGCCGGGCAGCTTCCGGGGCGGTACGGAGTGCAGGCGCGCGAGCAGGGCGGCGGCCTCCTCCCAGGGCGCGGCGTCCGGGTTCTCGGGGTCGACGGGGCTGCCGTAGGGCCAGGCGCTCACGGGGCGGCCGTGCAGCTCCGGGGCGGTGACCGGGAGAGGCGGCAGGAGGATGCCCGCGAGGCGCGGGTGGGCGGCGACGGCGAGGCGGGCGCGGTGGGCCGCGGCCTCGGTGTCGGGGGCGTGCGCCTTGGCGACGGCCTCACCGTGCCGTACGACGGTGCCGTCGGGGCGGTCGGCCAGGACGGTGCCGGACGCGGACGTGCCGCAGGCGCGGCAGGTCTGATGGGGCACGGCGCGCCGGGCCACGGCGTCGAGCCCCCGCGTGAGGGCATCGGTCTGCTGCTGCACCCCCCGACCTTACGGGTGCGCTGCGCCCCGGCGAGGCCCGCGGGGTGCCGGCGGCGCGTGACCGGGTCGGTTTCCGCCGGTGGGCAAGGGCGGGGCCCCTCCGGGCTCACCTCCTCGCGGTCGGCGGGGCAACCACCCGCACTCGTCGCCGTTACTCGCCGCCGATCCTCCCCCTACGCCGGAGGCGTGGGGGGACCCAGCGGGGGCGACCCTGCACGGCCGTACTACGCAGAACGACTCGCCGTTCGGAATCCGGCCCGCGGACGGCATACGACCGGGGTGGAGCCGTGCAGGGTCGCCCCCGCAGGGGTTGGCGGCATCAGCAGGGCTCCCAACTGTCGTAACCCAAGGCCGCCGGCCCCGAGGAGGCGAGCCCGGAGGGGCCACACCCCACCACCCACCACCAGCCACCGACCGGCACCGGCCAGGGGCACCGGCCGCGGACCGGACCGAACAGGAACCGGCCGTCGCCCTCCGGACAAAGCGGTGGCCGGCAGCTCCCCAGCTGCCGGCCACCGCTGCCGTCCGCCGCACCCCCGTCCCCACGGGGTTGTTGGCCGGATGTCCCGACCCGGGCCGCTCTCCCGGGTCCGGGGCGCCGCTCAGCGCCCCAGCATCACGCCCACGGACGACGCCTGTGTGACCACCGCTTCCCAGCCGCCGAAGGCGACCACCAGGAGCGCGGCCAGCGGGAGAACCATCGCCGTCGCCACCAGCGGGTGACGTCGGCCGGACGGGCGGTCGCCGAACGAGGCGTACGCCTTCCGTCCCCGCGTGCGGATCATCGTCCGCGTTGCCGTGTCCGCCATGGTCCCTCTCCCGTCGATTCCAGCAGCGGCGGGTGTCCAACCTCGGGGGACGAGTACCGCACCCGCCGCTTGACCTCAACATTAGGGAAGCGGCGGGTCCGGCACGTCATGCCCGCGTACCCTTTGCCGGGCCTCCCGGAGGATGAGCCGTCGACGAGCGGCGTACTCCCCTGGGTGGAGACGGGCCTCCGGAGGTCAGGGGTCCTCCGGAGGGGCCGGAGGGACGGGTGACGTCCCTCACGTCCGGTCCGCCCCTCCGTACGGCCCGTCAGCACGGAGAGCCAACGCCCCTGAGGGCGGCGGTCATTGGGACTTCGACCGGGCCCGCCGCCCCCGGCGGCACCGACAATCGATCGGCCCGCGAGGGCGCGGCCTATGAGCGCGCCGGGGCGCGGGTACGTAAGCTGTGCCACGTCAAACGGACACCGGTGCAGCGAGGGTGGGGCCTCCCCACCGTAGGTAGGGGACGGACATGGCGATGATGCGGCTCCGGCGCGAGGACCCGCGTGTCGTCGGCTCATTCCGGCTCCACCGGCGACTCGGCGCGGGCGGCATGGGGGTCGTGTACCTCGGGTCCGACCGGCGCGGGCAGCGGGTGGCACTGAAGGTGATCCGGCCGGATCTCGCCGAGGACCAGGAGTTCAGGTCGCGCTTCGCGCGCGAGGTGTCGGCCGCGCGGCGGATCCGCGGCGGATGCACGGCCCGGCTGGTGGCGGCTGATCTGGAGGCCGACCGGCCCTGGTTCGCCACCCAGTACGTGCCGGGCCCCTCCCTGCACGACAAGGTCGCCGAGGACGGCCCGCTGTCCGCGGCCGACGTGGCGGCCATCGGCGCGGCGCTCTCCGAGGGGCTGGTCGCCGTCCACGAGGCCGGGGTGGTCCACCGGGACCTGAAGCCGTCGAACATCCTCCTCTCCCCCAAGGGCCCGCGGATCATCGACTTCGGGATCGCCTGGGCGACCGGCGCCTCCACGCTCACCCACGTGGGCACGGCGGTGGGCTCCCCCGGCTTCCTCGCACCCGAGCAGGTGCGGGGCGCGGCGGTGACCCCGGCGACGGACGTCTTCGCGCTGGGCGCGACCCTGGCGTACGCGGCCATGGCGGACTCGCCCTTCGGGCACGGCAGTTCCGAGGTGATGCTCTACCGGGTGGTGCACGAGGAGCCGCAGCTGCACGGCGTGCCGGACGCGCTCGCGCCGCTCGTACGGGCCTGTCTGGCCAAGGACCCGGAGGAACGTCCCAGCACCCTGCAACTGTCCATGCGGCTGAAGGAGATCGCCGCCCGTGAGGCGCAGGGGCTCTCCGACGTGCGGCCGCCGGCGGCGCGGCCGGCCGCCAGGCCCGTGGACGACCGGCCCACGGGGCGGCTGACCGAGCGTTACACGGAGCGGACCGCGAAGGAACGCGCCCAGCGCACGCCCGCGCCCGGCGCGCGGGGCGCGCAGGCTCCCCGCGCCTCGTCGCCACGCAACCCGGCACGCCCGCCGTCGCGGACGGGTGGCGGCCGGACGGCTTCGAGGCCCGGGGTGCGCACGGGAGCGGGGAGCCCGCGCCGTCCCGCCAACCCGCGGTTGCTGCGGCAGCGGATCTTCGTCTTCGTGGTGGTGACGCTGATCGTGCTGCTGGGCATCGCGGCGGCGCAGGGCCTTCAGGGCTAGCGGCCGGTCAGGACCGCGGGCGGCCGGTGGCCACCGCGTAGAAGGCGACCGCGGCCGCCGCGCCCACGTTGAGCGAGTCCACGCCGTGGGCCATCGGGATGCGTACCCACTCGTCGGCCGCCATCAGCGCCTTGGTGGTGAGGCCGTCCCCCTCCGCGCCCAGCATCAGGGCGACCCGCTCCAGGCGGTGCGGGGCGGCCGCGTCGATGCTCGTGGCCTTCTCGTCGGGGGTCAGGGCGAGCAGCTTGAAGCCCGCCTCCCGTACCGCCTCCAGGCCTCGGGGCCAGGTGTCGAGGCGGGCGTACGGTACGGAGAAGACGGCGCCCATCGAGACCTTCACCGACCGGCGGTAGAGCGGGTCCGCGCAGTCCGGGGACAGCAGGACGGCGTCCATGCCGAGGGCGGCGGCGCTGCGGAAGACGGCACCGATGTTGGTGTGGTCGTTCACGCCCTCCATGACGACCACCCGGCGGGCGGCCGCGAGCAGTCCGTCGGCCGCGGGCAGCGGCTTGCGCTGCATGGAGGCGAGGGCCCCGCGGTGCACGTGGTAGCCGGTGACACGTTCGGCGAGGTCCGGTGTCACCGTGTACACGGGCGCCGGGACCTCGTCGATGACGTCCCGCATGGCGTCGACCCATTTGGCGGACAGCAGCATCGAGCGCATCTCGTACCCGGCCTGCCGGGCGCGGCGGATGACCTTCTCGCCCTCGGCGATGAACAGGCCCTCGGCGGGCTCGCGCCGGCGGCGCAGTTCGACGTCGGTCAGGCCGGTGTAGTCCCGCAGGCGCGGGTCGTCGGGGTCGTCGATGGTGAGGAGATCGGCCACGGGATGATTGCTGCCTTGTCCGGTGCGGGGTGCCAACGGGGGTTACGCGGTGCTCTTGTGGGGGCCCTCGGCGACGACCGGGCCGATGACGATGACGGCGGGCGGGCGGACGTCCTCCGCCGCGACCCGCTCGGCCACCGTGGCGAGCGTCGCGTCCACGCGCCGCTGGGAGGCCGTCGTCCCCTCCTGCACCAGCGCGAGCGGGGTGTCGGGGGCCTTGCCGTGCGCCATCAGCGCCTCGGCGATCGCGCCGATCTTGTCGACGCCCATCAGGACGACGAGGGTGCCGGTCAGTTTGGCGAGCGACGCCCAGTCGACGAGCGAACGCGGGTCGTCGGGCGCGACATGGCCGCTGACCACGGTGAACTCGTGTGCCACGCCCCGGTGGGTGACCGGGATGCCGGCCGCTCCGGGGACGCTGATCGAGCTGGAGATCCCGGGCACGACGGTGCACGCGATGCCCGCCTCGGCGAGCGCCTGCGCCTCCTCCATCCCCCGGCCGAACACGAACGGGTCGCCGCCCTTGAGCCGCACCACGGACTTGCCGGTCTTGGCGTGCTCGATGAGGGCGTTGTTGATGGCCTCCTGGGCCATGAACCGGCCGTACGGGATCTTCGCCGCGTCGATCACCTCGACGTGCGGCGGCAGCTCGTCGAGGAGGTCGCGCGGGCCGAGGCGGTCGGCGATGACGACGTCGGCCTCGGCGAGCAGGCGCCGGCCGCGCACGGTGATCAGGTCCGGGTCGCCGGGACCGCCGCCGACCAGGGCGACGAACGGGGTGCGGGCACGGTGGTGCGGCGCGGCGATCGAACCGTCGCGCAGGCCCTCGACGATGGCGTCCCGCACGGCGGCGGAGCGGCGCGGGTCGTGGCCGGTGAGGACGGCGACGGTGACGCCTTCGCTCCGGCCGGTCGCCGGGGTCCAGGCGGTGGCGGCCTCGGCGTCGTCGGAGCGTACACACCAGGTGCGGGTCCGCTCGGCCTCGGCGGAGGCACGGGCGTTGGCCTCCGGGTCGGTCGCGGCGATCAGCGCGTACCAGGCGCCGGTCAGGTCCCCGTCCTCGTACCGGCGCTTGATCCAGGTGATCTCACCGGCCTCCGCCATGGCCTCGACGGACGGCGTCGCGGACGGCGAGACCAGGGTGATGTCGGCGCCGGCCGCGATGAGGGCGGGGAGGCGGCGCTGGGCGACCTGGCCGCCGCCGATGACGACGACGCGGCGCCCGGTCAGGCGCAGTCCGACGGGGTAGGCGGGGTGCTCGGCGTTCTCGGCCATGGCGGTGCGGCTCCTCGGCGAGGCGGTGGTGCGGTGTGCGGAGCCGCTGCGACGGTGAAGCGGCTGGTGGGGCGGGGGCGGGGCGGCGCTGGGGACGCTGCCGACCACGATACGGTGCGGCCTGCCGGGCGGTCGCGGGGCGGTGCTGCTGGTGCCCGGGAGGGCCGGTTCGTCGCGGCCGGGCGTGGCGGCGGCGCCTGCCGGAGCCGGCGGACGGGTGGGTGTGGGGGACCTGGTCCCCCACACCCGTCGCCGGCTCCGGAGTCGTCTACTTCTCGGTGACGCCCGCCGAGTCGAACGTCGCCACCTCGTGCATCGCGCGGGCCGCGCTCTGGATCACCGGGAGGGCCAGCAGGGCGCCGGTGCCCTCGCCCAGGCGGAGGTCGAGGTCCACCAGGGGGCGGAGGCCCAGCTTGTTGAGGGCCGCCATGTGACCCGGCTCCGCGCTGCGGTGGCCCGCGATGCAGGCCGCCAGCGCCTCGGGGGCGATGGCCCTGGCCACCAGGGCCGCGGCGCCCGCGCTGACGCCGTCGAGGACGACGGGCGTACGCAGCGAGGCGCCGCCCAGGATGAAGCCGACGAGCGCCGCGTGCTCCAGGCCACCGAGGGCGGCGAGGACGCCGATGGGGTCGGCGGGGTCCGGTTGGTGCAGGTCCAGCCCGCGCCGGACGACGTCCACCTTGCGGGCGTGCATCTCGTCGTTGATGCCGGTGCCCCGGCCGGTGACCTCCGCCGGGTCGACGTCCGTGTAGACGGAGATCAGCGCGGCGGACGCGGTGGTGTTGGCGATACCCATCTCGCCGGTCAGGAGCCCCTTGTTGCCCGCCGCCACCAGGTCCCGGGCCGTCTCGATGCCGACCTCGACGGCGGCGAGGACGTCCTCACGGCTGAGGGCCGGGCCGGTGGTGAAGTCGGCGGTGCCGGGGCGCACCTTGCGCGGCAGGAGACCAGGGGTGGCGGGCAGGTCGCCGGCGACGCCGACGTCGACGACGCAGACCTCGGCACCCACCTGGTTGGCGAACGCGTTGCAGACCGCGCCGCCGCCCAGGAAGTTGGCGACCATCTGGGCCGTCACCTCCTGGGGCCAGGCGGTGACTCCCTGGGCGTGCACCCCGTGGTCGCCCGCGAAGATCGCGACGGCCGCGGGCTCGGGGATGGGCGGCGGGCACATCCGGGAGAGGCCGGAGAGCTGGGCGGAGATGATCTCCAGCATGCCGAGCGCACCGGCGGGCTTGGTCATCCGCTTCTGCCGCTCCCACGCCTCGCCGAGCGCCTTGGCGTCGAGCGGGCGGATGTTGGAGACGGTCTCCTGAAGCAGGTCGTGCGGCTCCTCCCCGGGGAGGGCGCGGCGGCCGTACGTCTCCTCGTGGACGACCCACGACAGCGGGCGGCGCTTGGACCAGCCCGCCTGCATCAGCTCGGGCTCCTCCGGGAACTCGTCGACGTACCCCACGCAGAGGTACGCGACGACTTCGAGATGCTCGGGCAGACCGAGGGCGCGGACCATCTCGCGCTCGTCGAAGAAGCTGACCCAGCCGACGCCGAGACCCTCGGCACGGGCGGCGAGCCACAGGTTCTCGACGGCGAGGGCGGAGGAGTACGGCGCCATCTGCGGCTGCGTGTGGCGGCCCAGGGTGTGCCGGCCGCCCCGGGTGGGGTCGGCGGTGACCACGATGTTGACCGGGGTGTCGAGGATCGCCTCGATCTTCAGTTCCTTGAACTGCTTGGCCCGGCCCTTGGGCAGCGACTTCGCGTACGCCTCGCGCTGGCGCTGGGCGAGCTCGTGCATGGTGCGCCGCGTCTCGGCGGAGCGGATGACGACGAAGTCCCAGGGCTGTGAGTGGCCGACGGACGGTGCCGTGTGGGCGGCTTCGAGGACCCGGAGGAGGACCTCGTGCGGGATCGGGTCGCCGCGGAAGCCGTTGCGGATGTCCCGGCGTTCGCGCATGACGCGGAGTACGGCCTCGCGCTCGACGTCGTCGTAGCCCGGGGCCGGTGCGCCGTGGCCGGTGGCGCCCGGGGCGGTGGTGGCTTCCGGGACGGTGGCGTCCGGGGCGGTGGCGGTGGCCGGGGTGTCGGTGCCTTCGGTGCCGTCCGGGGCGGGCACGGTGTCCGTGCCTTCGGTGCCGTCCGGGGCGGGCGCGGTGTTCGGGGCGGCCTCGGCGTCCGGGGCGGTCGTGGGGGCGGCGTCCGGGGCGGTCGCGTCGGCCGCTGGCTCCACGGGCGTTTCCGCCTCCGCCGCCTCGGGCTGCTCCGCCGCGATCACGGCGGCGGGCCCGGCTGCCACCGGCTGCTCGGGCGCGGTGAGCTGTTCGGGCGCGGGCTGCTCGACGGCGACCGGCTGCTCCGTGACGACCGGCTGCTCGGCCACCGGCTCGGGGGCGGCCGCCTCGGCGGGCGCCGGCTGGGCGGGGGGCACGGGCTCTGCGGCCGGCTGCTCGGCCGGCACCGGCTGCTCGGGCTCGGCCACCACGACGACCGGTTCGGCGACCGGTTCGGCGGGGGCGGGTTCCGCGGCCGCCGGCTCGTCGGGGGCCGCGGCCGGCTCGGAGGCGGCGGCGGCCTCGGCAGCCGGCACGGGCTGCTGAATGGGCTCCGTCACGGCCGGGGCTCCGCCGTCGCGAGGCGCCGGAACGGTCACGGCGACGTCCGGTACGGGTTCCGGGGCTACGGCGACCGCTTCCGGGGCGGGACCCGGGGCCGGCTCCGGGGCCTGCTCGGGAGCCGGCTCGGCGGCGGGCTCCTGGGCGGCGGGCGGCGTGGGGGCGAGGTGCGGTGCGGTCGGGACCGAGCCCTCGACCGGCACGAACTGCCCGGTCGGCGCGGGCGCCGACTCCGGGTCCCGGTCGGGGTCCGGAACGACCGTTTCTGCTCCGGCGGGCGGCGGTGTCTGAGGCGCCTGTGGCTGCGGGGACCACGGCTCCGCGCTCTGCGGCGGCAGTTCCCCGAGCTGCGGGCCGGGCAACACGGACGCCGGCTCCTCGCGTGGCACGTCCAGGTACTCCAGGCCGCCCGAGGTCGCCGGGCCGGGGTTCGCGGGCCCCCGGTCGGCGAGCGAGCGGACCACCCCGCCCGAGGTGTCCGGGACCGGCGGGCCCATGTGGAGCGGACGACGCGAGGGCGCCGTGGCCTGAACCTGGGCCTGGGCAGGCTCGGCGGTCGCGGCCGGGGCCTGCTCGGGCAGCCGTACGCCGGACAGGTCGACCGACCCGGAGTCACGGCCACCGGCCTCGTGCGCGCCGGCCTCGTGGACCGCGTGCTCGTGCTCCACGGGTCCGTGCCCCACCGGCTCGGGCCCGAAGGGCTCGGGCGCGGCCGGGGCGTGCGTGCCCACGGCGGCGTGCGTGCCCACGGCGGCCTCGCGCACTGCGGCCTCGTAGCCGGGCGCGGGCGGCTCGTACCCGGTCGGCTCGTACCCGGGCGCGGTCGGCTCGTGCGTCATCGGCGCCGTCTGCTCGACCGGGTCGTACCCCGCCTGCTGCGCCAGCTGCTCGGCGACCACCGCGGCGCCCACCGGGTCCACCGCCGGCGGGATCGTCGGGGGCATCGCCATGGAGGCGTGCGCCGGGGCGGCGCCGGCGTGCGGCTCGCTCCAGGCGCCCTGCGAGCCCGGCATCAACAGCAGGTCGTCGTCCTCGACGGTGTTCTCGGAGGGGTCCAGGAAGGTGTACGCGCCCGGAGCGGGGATGCCCGGCTGCTCCACCATGCCTGCGTTCTCCGGCTGTCCCTCGCCCGGGACCTGGCCGGTGTCAGTCATGCGTACCCCTCGCCCATCGGTTGTGCTCCTTCAGACCGTCGCCCGCCAACAAGAACGAGCATGCGCGCCGCGCGGCACGAACGGCACGCGGACATCACGTATTCTCGCGGCCTTCTGCCGCCGTGGCAGCGGGATCCGCCGCCGTCGGCTGTGGACTGCGCCACGTTGCGCACCCCCCGGTAACGCCGTACCACACCGGGGACCCTAAGAGGTCCCTTTTTTCCGGACATTGACGAACCCGTCGTCGAACACCCGGCCGCCGTACAACGATCGGCCAGCCTACCTGCCGTCCCGTAGTGACATGGTCACGGGGAGGGCGCCGGCCTGCGCCCGGCCAGCAGGAACACGACCGAGCGGTCGCGTTCCGTCCAGGCGCCCGGGTCGAGTTCCACGGACTGGAGGAGGGCGCACTCGACCGCGTATCCGCCCTCCGCCAGGACCGCGCCGATGGCCTCGGCCTCGTCACGGGTGGTCGCGTGCGCGACGATCCGTTCGGGGCGGCGGTCCACGCAGGCGGTGACGACGGCCGCTCCCCCGCCCCCCACACGGACCACGTCCGGTTCGGGCAGCCGCTCCAGCACGTGCGGCGCGCGTCCCACCACGGTCTGGACCTGCACGCCGAAGTGGCGTGCCGCGGCCTCGGTACGGGCGCAGGCGGCCGGGTCCTCGTCGACCGCGATCACGGCCGCTCCGAAGCGTGCGGCCTCGACGGTCAGCGCCCCGGCGCCGCAGCCGATGTCCCACACGAGGTCGCCGGTGCGCGGGCCGAGGCGGGCGAGCTGCCCGGCGCGGAGCCCGGCCGACTCGCCGGTGCCGAGGTCACCGCCGTACACGTGCGCGGGCAGCCCCCAGCCGCGTACCGCTCCGAGGTCCTGGCCCATCAGCCACCCGCCGCCCTGTGCGACGGCGGCGCCGCCGATGACGATGACCACGTTGGGGTCGCGCCAGGCGTGGTCGGCGGCTTTGTCGGAGGTGAGGACGGTGACCTGCTCGCGCTCGGTGCCGAGTTCCTCGCAGATGACGAAGGTGCGGTGGACGCCGTCGAGGAGGAGGGCGAGTTCGGCGGGACCGGCGCCCGGGGAGGTGAGGACGGCGACCTTGGGGTGGGCCCGGCACACGTTGACGGCGCGGCGCAGCGTTCGGCTGTGGGCGACGACGATCCTGGCGTCGTCCCACGGCATGCCGGCGCGGGCGAAGGCGGCGGCGACGGAGGAGACGGCGGGCACCACTTCGACCTCCAGGCCGTACTGGGGTGCGCGCAGGGTGCGGACCACGCCGAAGAAGCCGGGGTCGCCGTCGGCGAGGACGACGGCGGTGCCGCGGTGGCCGGCGATGCGGCGGGCGGCGAGGTCGACGCTGCCGAGTCGGACGCGTTCGGCGGTGGGCGGGACTTCCGGGAGCGCCAGGTGGTGGCCGGCTCCGGCCACCAGGGTGGCGGCCGAGAGGGCGGACCTGGCGGCCGTGGTGAGGGGCGAGCCGTCCCAGCCGATCACCGTGACCCGGTCGGCCATCTTCGTCTGTCTCCTGGGATGTTGGTGGAGGTCGAGGGGAACGCTGGTGAGCGTACCGGGTCTCAGTTCCAGTCCGTGAACGAGGAGTAACCGGTGTCGGCGAGCTGGTCGGCGACACCTTCCAGGTCCTCGGGGAGCAGGCTCCAGACGATCAGGTCGGTCCTGGTGTCGGTCCAGCCGCCTTCGGGGTCGTCGTCGGGGCGGGTGCGCGCTATCCAGGCGTTGCGCAGCACGCCTTCGCTGATGCAGCCGATCTTCTGGGCGACCTGCTGGGAGGCGGTGTTGTCGGCGGCGGTGCGCAGTTCCAGGCGCTCGAAGCGCTGGTCGCGGAAGAGCCATCGGGCGACGGCAAGGACGGACTCGGTGGCGTAGCCCTCGCCGCGGGCCCAGGGGGCGGTGATGTAGGCGACTTCGGTGGCACGGGTGTGCCAGTTGGTGTTCTGGAGGCGGATGGTTCCGACAAGGCGCTGGGTGAGGAACTCGGTGACGGCGAGGACGACGCCGCGGCCCTCCGTGCGCTCCGCAGGAGCGATCCTGCGCACCCATTCCTCGGCGTCCGCCGCGGTGTACGGGTGGGGCGCGGAGGTCCACGCCACGACCATCTCGTCGTTCATCATCTCGATGTGCGCGGCGATGTCCGCGTCCTCGTAGGGGCGCAGCACCAACCGTTCCGTGCTGATGGAGATGTCCGGAAAGGTGGTAGTCATGCGCAGCTCCATGCCGGGGACCGTCCGTAAGGCCGTGAACGCACAGCATGCAGCATGCAGTCGGTCATGTGCAGGGCGGGCCGGTACGGATTCGTCGATACGGATACGTCGACACGGCGAGGCATCGAGGGGGCGGCACCTCGATGGGGCGACCGCCGAACCGTCGATGCGTCGATGCGTCGATGCGTCGACATGGCGGAGGCCCCGCGCGCCGGGTGGGGTGCGCGGGGCCGGGACGCCGGGGCGGGGGTTACTTCACCGCGCCGAAGGCGGGGACGATGGAGCCGTCCTTGTAGGTGTCCTCGATGTACTTCTTCACCTCGGGCGAGTTGAGGAGCTCGACGAGCTTGCGCACGCGCGCGTCCTTCTCGTTGCCCTTCTTGACGGCGAGGAAGTTGGCGTACGGGTTGCCCTCTGCCTTCTCCAGCGCGAGGGCGTCCTTGGCGGGGCTGAGCCTGGCCTCGATGGCGTAGTTCCCGTTGATGACGGCCGCGTCGACGTCGTCCAGGGCGCGGGGCACGGTGGCGGCCTCCAGCTCCTTGAACTCGAGGCCCTTCTTGTCCTCGATGTCGGACAGCTTCCCGTTGGCGCCGACGCCGTCCTTGAGGGTGATGACGCCGTTGTCGGCGAGCAGCTTGAGGGCGCGGCCGCCGTTGGTGGTGTCGTTGGGGACGGCGACGGTCCGGCCGGGCTTGAGGTCCTTGAGGGCCTTCAGCTTCTTGGAGTAGAGGCCGAGGGGCTCCAGGTGGACGTTGACGACCGGGACGATGGTGGTGTCGTTCTTCTTGTTGAAGTCGTCCAGGTACGGCTTGTGCTGGAAGTAGTTGGCGTCCACCTGGCCGCTCTGGGTGGCGGTGTTCGGCAGGACGTAGTCCGTGAACTCCTTCACCTCCAGCTTGAGGCCGGCCTTCTCCGCGAGGTTGTCCTTGACGTAGGTCAGGATGTCGGCGTGCGGTGTGGGGGACGCGGCGACCACGAGCGGCTCGGACGCGTCGGCCTTGCCGGAGCCGCCCTTGGAGGAGGACGGGTCGGAGGCCGTCCCACAGGCGGTGAGGCCGAGGGCGAGGGCGGTGATGGTGGCGAAGGCGCTGGTGAGCTTGATGTTCTTACGCACGAAAAGTGCCTCTTTCTGGTGGTGCGGACGACACCCGGACAAGGAGTGCGGGCTGTTCTTCGGGAGGGGGGTGGTCAGGAAGCGGCGCGGCCGCGACGGGCGAGCAGGCGTACGGCCCCGTCGCCGATGAGCTGGACGATCGTGACGATGACGATCAGCAGCACCACGGTGATGAGCATGAACTCGGTCTCGAAGCGCTGGTACCCGTAGGTGATGACCTTGGAGCCGAGCCCCTCGCCACCGACCGCGCCGGCCAGTGCCGAGTAGCTGATCAGAGTGATCACCGTGGTGGTCAGCGCGGCGACAAGGGACGGCAGGGCCTGCGGGAGCAGCGCCTTCCACACGATCGTCGGGATGCCACCGCCCATGGACTGGACGGCTTCGACCAGACCGGGGTCGACCTCGCGGATCGCGGTCTCGACCAGGCGCGCGAAGAACGGGATGGCGCCGATGGACAGCGGCACGATCATCGCGGTCGGGCCGATGAAGGTGCCGACGACGAGGGTCGTGAAGGGGATCAGGGCGACCAGCAGGATGATGAAGGGCAGCGAACGGCCGACGTTGACGATCGCTCCGATGACCTTGTTCACCGGGCGGTTCTGCAGCAGTCCGCCCTTGTCGGTCAGGACGAGGAGGATGCCGAGCGGGAGTCCGCCGAGGACGGTGACCACGGTGGACCACAGCACCATGTAGAGCGTGTCGATGGTGCCCTGCTCCAGCAGGGGTCGCATCTCTTCCCAGGTCACTTCGCGATCTCCTTGGCCAGGCCCTGCGCGGGCACGTGCGCTACCTCGTCGACGACCTCCACCTGGAGGCCCTGCTCCCGCAGGAAGCCGACCGGGACGACGTTCTCCTCGTAACGGCCGGGCAGCTCGATGCGCATGCGGCCGATCTGCCTGCCACCGACCGTGTCCATGGCGGCGCCCAGGATCGAGATGTCGATGTTGTACGTACGGGAGAGCTGGGAGATCACCGGCTGGGTGGCGGCCTCGCCGTGGAACGTGACGTCGATGACCGTGCGGTCGGCGCCGGAGGCCTCGCCGGTCACCGGGAACAGTTCACGGGCCAGCTCCGAGCCGGGGGTGGCGAGCAGTTCGGCGACGGTGCCGGACTCGACGACGCGGCCCTTCTTCATCAGGGCGGCGGAGTCGCAGATCTGCTTGACGACGTCCATCTCGTGGGTGATGAGCAGGACGGTCAGGCCGAGCTGCCGGTTGAGGTCGCGCAGCAGTTGGAGGATGGAGCGGGTGGTCTCGGGGTCCAGCGCGCTGGTGGCCTCGTCGGAGAGCAGCACCCTGGGGTTGCCGGCCAGCGCCCGGGCGATGCCGACACGCTGCTTCTGGCCGCCGGAGAGCTGGCCCGGGTAGGCCCTGGCCTTGTCGGCGAGGCCGACGAGGTCGAGGAGTTCGAGGGCGCGGCGGGAGCGCTCGGCGCCGGCGACGCCGAGGATCTCCAGGGGCAGCTCGATGTTGTCCTGGACGGTGCGCGAGGACAGCAGGTTGAAGTGCTGGAAGACCATGCCGATGCGGCTGCGCGCCCGGCGCAGGTCCCTCCCGGCGCGGCGGCCGCGTCCGGCGAGCGCGGTGAGGTCGGTGCCGTCGACCGTCACGGTGCCGGAGGTGGGGCGCTCCAGGAGGTTGACGCAGCGGATGAGCGAGGACTTGCCGGCGCCGCTCTGTCCGATGACGCCGAAGACCTCGCCTTCGCGGACATGCAGGTCGACGCCGTCCAGAGCGGTGACCTGGCGGCCTCGCGACTCGTAGACCTTGGTCAGGCCCGTAGTGGTGATCACAGGGGTTTCCGTCACTGTCGAGTGCACGGCGCGGTGTCCGCCGGGCACGGGGCATTCGTCGTCCGACGCGCGGCACGGCTGGTCCCGGCCGGTGGGCCGGGGAGCGGCACGTGCGCGGGGCAGGCGTGGTCCGTCCGATCGCGTACGGAGCACGGCGTGGCTGTCGGGTCTCGCTTCGGGGCGCGAGGCTCGGGCGGGGGCCCTCAGAAGGCGCACATTCGACACATACAACGAGCACCGGGCGTCGTCATCGCCTCGGTCGCAAGGGTGCGGCTGCTCGTCGTGGTCATGCGGGCCAGTAAACCAGACGCCTCGCCGGAGCCCGGATGGCTGTCCGAATAGCGGACGCCTTGCCTTCGGTATGCGGACCCATCCGGGGCGGACGGGCTCAGGGGGCCGCGTCGATCTCCACTCCGTCCGCCGTGGCACGGGCGGTCACCCGGGAGAGGTCGGTGACGACGACATCGGCCACCAGGTCACCGCGATCGTGCGTCGTGGCCAGGGCCACGGTCCGCATCCCGGCGGCGCGGCCGGCCGCCAGCCCGGCGGGGGCGTCCTCGAAGACCACGCAGCGCGCCGGGTCGGCGCCGAGCCTCGCGGCGGCGAGCAGGTAGGGCTCGGGGTCGGGCTTCCCGCGCGTGATGTCGTCGGCGGCGATCACGACCGGCGCGTCGATCCCGGCCTCGCGCAGCCGGGCCTCGGCGAGCGGCCTGGTGGCGGAGGTGACCACGGCCCAGCGGTCCGCCGGCAGGGAGGCGAGCAGCTCCTTCGTGCCGGGCAGCAGCTCCACGCCGCCGGGTACGTCCTCGACCTCCAGCCGCTCGATACGGGCCAGGGCTCCGGGTATCCGGTCGGCGGGCAGCAGCTCGGCGATGATGTCGACGGCCGGGCGGCCGTGCAGCTCGACGCGGGCGAAGTCCTCCGCCGCGATGCCGTACTCCTCGGCCCACCGGGTCCAGCAGCGGTGGACGGACTCCAGGGAGGAGACGAGGGTTCCGTCGTTGTCGAACAGCAGGGCTTCGGCGTCGATCCTCATGGTCATGGAGCCTACGTTTCCGCTACCGGGGGCGGTCGCACCGGGTCTTTTGGCCCGTAATAGTCTCGGGCGCATGCTTGACGCCCTGACGGTCGCGATCGCCGTGGCCGCGCTCGCCCTCGCCGCCTGGTGCGGCTTCGCCGCGTACCGGGACCAGCCGACGAAGGACTGGCACTTCATCGGCATGGCGGTGGTGTCGGCGCTGGCCCTGTTGCAACTGGTGGTCGGCGTCGTCCAGCTGGCGCGGGGTGAGAAGGCCGACGAGGGCACCGCGATCTTCCTCGCGTACCTGATCGGCGCGGTGTGCGCGGTGCCGGCGGCGGGCTTCCTGTCACTGGCGGAGCGGACCCGATGGGGATCGGCGACCGTCGCGGCCGGCGCGGTGGTGCTGGCGGTGCTGGAAGTACGCCTCTACGACATCTGGACGGGCTGAGATGGCGGGGCGTGGTCTGGCGCGGGGTCCCGGCCTGCTGCTGGTGTGGCTGTACGGGGTGATGTCGGTGGGCGCGGTGTCGCGGTCGGTGCTGCAGATCGCGACGGAGTTCGACCGGGCGCCGCTGGCGTACACGCTGTCGGCCCTGGCGGCCGTGGTGTACGTGTTCATCACCTACACGCTGGTGCGTGGCGGGGAGACGGCCCGCAAGGCGGCGCTGGTGTGCTGCGCCGCCGAGCTGGTGGGCGTACTGACCGTGGGCACCTGGACGCTGGCCGCCCCCGGCGCCTTCCCGGACGCCACGGTCTGGTCCGACTACGGGTACGGGTACGTCTTCATCCCGGTGCTGCTGCCGGTGACCGGGATCGTGTGGCTGCGGAAGGCTAAGCGGCCTTCTCCAGCGTGACGAGGGTGAGGCGCGGGCCCACGTCGCGGGTGGCGACGGTTTCGTACCCCTTCCTGCGGTAGAGGCGCAGGTTGGCCTCGCTGCGGTGGCCGGTGAGGAGCTGGAAGCGCTTGGCGGCGGGGGACCGGTCGGCGGCGAAGTGCTCCTCGATGGCGTCGAGGAGGCGGCCGCCCAGCCCGTGGCGGCGGAGGCGCGGGTGGACGATGAGCCTGCCGATGGTGGCGGTGCCGGTGTCGTCCAGTACGCCGCGTACGGAGGCGATGACCTCGTCGCCGAGCCGGGCGACGAGGGCGTGGCCACGGTCGAGTTCGGCCTTCAGGTCGTCGAGCGACTGGGTGAGGGGCTCGATGCCGTAGTCGCCGTAGAGCTCGGCCTCACCCTGGTAGCACAGGTACTGCAGCTTGAGGATATGTTCGGCGTCCTGCGCGCTTGCCGCTGAGATGGTCACGCTCATGCCCATGTATGCATGCCTCCGGCTCACCTGTCCGCCCTGTGGGTCTACCGCTCCTTTCCCCGATGTCCAGGAACGGCAACCTCTGCCGCGAGAGCATTCTGCGCAGGCATCCCAGGCAACGGGAACGCATTGGGCCCAAACTGCCTTGTGAGATACCCAACTCTCCTGCGATTTCTCGGTAGGTGGGGTCGCTGGGCGACAACATCGCAGCCAGCAGGCGCCGGCAGTGGACGGGCGTGCGGGCGACGGCGGTACGCAGCGCCCGGCGCCGTTCGGCGACGAGCGCGGCGTGCTCCGGTTCTGTGTCCGACACGGGGTCGTGGGTGTAGGGCAGTTCCCGTACGACGGTCCGCCGGGCGCGGCGGGCTTCGGCGCGGACGGCGCGGCGCAGCCAGTCGGCGGGCCGGCGGGGCACGCCGGGGCCGCCGTCGAGGCGCTCCAGGAGCCTGAGCCAGACGGCTTGTTCGAGGTCGCCGGGCTCGACGCCGGCCGCCGCGGCCTCCGCCGCCGACTCGGCGGCGAGCAGCCCGGTGAGGGCGCCGACGAGTTCGGCCGGGGTGGCGGGGGCGGTTCCGGGGCCGGGGTCGGGGCGGGAGCGGGGGTCGGGGCGGGGGGCGGGGTCGGGGTGGGCGCGGGGGTGCGTCTCTTCGGGGGGCGTCATGCCGCGAACGACACGGCACGGCCGCCCGGTGGTTGCCGACGCCTCCCGAAACCCCCCATCCGGGCGACTTCCGGAGCCGTGTGCTGACGCCGGCGGGCCCAACATCGCGGCTGCCGGGCCGGCAGCCGCGATGTTCGGGCACCGCGGTGAGTTGGGCACGTGGTCCCGGCGCGGGTGTCCGGGGGGCGGGTGGTGGCGTGTGGGTCCGGTGCAGGTGCTGGCGCTTGGTTCGGGGGCCGGGGCGCGAGCGGCCGGGGCGCGGGGGCGCGCCCCGGCGCCGCGTCAGCGGGCGGCGCGGAAGTCCGCCGCGGCCAGCAGGCCGGTGTCCGGCTGGTCGGTGAAGATGCCGTCGATACCGGTGGCGAAGTACGCCTGGTACGCGCCGAAGACGTCCCCGTACGCCGCCGGGTCCGTGCCGCGGCGGAAGTCGGACGGCAGGAAGCTGTTCTCGTTGCGCAGCGTGTAGGGGTGGAGGACCAGGCCCCTGGCGTGCGCGTCGCGCACCAGCGTGGTCGGCCGGCCCAGCTTGCCGTCCTTGTCCTTCGGGACGACCAGGTCCAGCAGGGGGCCGATGCCCTGGGCGTAGGACGCGATCCACTTCAGGCCCTCGGGCGTGATCAGGTCGGCCACGGTCCGCGGGTCGCCCGTCTCGCGGAAGTCCCAGGGCCGGTCGTCCGCCGTCCAGAGCAGGACGACGCGCGGCGTGGAGACGAGCTTCGCCATCCGCCGCATGCTGGTGGGCTCGAACGACTGGAGGAACGTGGGCGAGTCCGCGCCGTGGCGTCCGTACCGCCGCAGCAGCCTGGCCAGCGGCTCCTCGAGGGCGAGGCCGAGCTTGCGGAAGTAGGTGGGGTGCTTCGTCTCGACGTACAGCCAGACCGGGCGGCCGCGGCGGCGGCCCTCCTTCTCCGCCCAGCGCAGCACCTCCTCGAAGGTCGGTATGGCCCAGCGCCCGTCGTAGACGGTGTTCTCCTGACGGATGCCGGGGATGCGCTCCTTGGCGCGGAGCGTCTTCAGCTCCGCGAGGGTGAAGTCCTCGGTGAACCAGCCGGTCAGCACGGTGCCGTCGACGGTCTTGGTGGTCCTGCGGGAGGCGAACTCCGGGTGGTCGGCGACGTCGGTCGTCCCGGTGATGTCGTTCTCGTGGCGGCAGACCAGGTGGCCGTCCTTGGTGGGGACGAGGTCCTGCTCGATGACGTCCGCGCCCATGTCGAGGGCGAGCTGGTAGGAGCCGAGGGTGTGCTCGGGGCGGTACCCGCTGGCGCCGCGGTGTGCGATGACCGTCGGGACGGGCAGGCGCGGGTGCGCGCCCGGGGGGCGTCCGTGCGCCTGCGCGGCGGTCGCGCCCGCGCCCGCGGAGAGGGCGGCCGAGCCGAGGACCGCCGCTCCCAGCACGGTCCGTCGGCCGGGACTCCTGTGCGCACCCTGTGTCATGAAGGCTCCTTCGTGAACAATTCTCGGTCTTTCGTCCGACGGCCGGACGGCCGTCTGGCAAGGGCCCGATCGTAGGCAGCGGTGCCTTACGTACGGGAGACCCCGGAAGAACGCGGGGAAAACGCGCGTCAACACCGTGTATCGACCCGGTCAACCCGGTGTGCGCCCGGGTGGGACCCACGAGTATCGTCCTCACCTGCACATACTGGTCACGTACGTGGTCGGCTACTTCGACGGAGGACTCGTTGTCCCGCTTCGCGCTCATCAAGGCAGTGCTCGGCCCGGCCATGCGCCTGATGTTCCGCCCACAGGTGGAGGGCGCAGAGAACATCCCCGGCGACGGGCCGGTCATCCTGGCGGGCAATCACCTGACGTTCATCGACTCGATCGTGCTGCCGATCGTGTGCGACCGGCAGGTCTTCTTCATCGGCAAGGACGAGTACGTCACGGGCAAGGGCCTCAAGGGCCGGCTGATGGCGTGGTTCTTCACCGGGGTCGGCATGATCCCGGTGGACCGGGACGGCGCGAACGGTGGCGTGGCCGCGCTGATGACGGGGCGCCGGGTGCTGGAGAAGGGCAACCTCTTCGGCATCTACCCGGAGGGCACCCGCTCCCCCGACGGCCGCCTCTACCGTGGCCGCACCGGGATCGCGCGCCTCACCCTGATGACGGGCGCGCCGGTGGTGCCGTTCGCGATGATCGGCACCGACAAGCTCCAGCCGGGCGGCGCGGGCCTCCCCCGCCCGGGCCGGGTGACGGTCCGCTTCGGTGAGCCGATGGAGTTCTCGCGCTACGAGGGCATGGACCGTGACCGGTACGTGCTGCGGGCGGTGACTGACTCGGTGATGGCCGAGGTGATGCGGCTGTCCGGCCAGGAGTACGTGGACGTGTACGCCACCAAGGCGAAGGCGGCGTAACGGCTCGAGGGGCACCGCCCCGTACGGCGAAAGGGCCGCACCCTCTCCGGGTGCGGCCCTTCGCCGTGGGCGGGCGGCTCCGGTGCCTACGGGTGCTCGACGCCCTCCTCCAGCTTCTGACCCCGGAGCAGGAACCAGGCCGCGACCGCGGTCGCCAGCAGGACCGCCGCGCCGGCCCCGGCCGCGATGCGCAGGCCCTCGACGAAGGCGTCCTGCGCGGCGGTGACCAGCGCCCCGGCCGTCGCGTCCGGCAGGCCGCCGGACGCCTCCACCGCGCCGCCCAGCGATTCGTGCGCCGCCGCCGAGGTGGCCGCGGGGACGCCCGGCGGGCTGACGAAGTCGCTGTAGACGCCGGTGACGATGGAGCCGAGGACCGCGATACCGAGCGCCGCGCCGAGTTCGTACGCCGTCTCGGACACCGCCGACGCGGCGCCCGCCTGTTCGCGCGGCACGCTCGACAGGATCACGTCGGCGGTCACCGTGAACGCGAAGCCCGCGCCGACGCCGACGACCAGCAGGGACGCGCCGAGCACCGGGTAGCCGGTGGACCGGTCGAGCAGGGTCAGCACGGCGAGTGCGAGGCCCACCGCGGCGAGACCGCCCGACACCACCGACCGCACCGAGAAGCGCCGGGCGACGTTGCCCGCGATCAGGCCGGCCGTCACCGCTCCGACGGCGGCGGGCAGTTCGGCCAGGCCCGCCTCCAGGGGAGAACGCCCCTGGACCAGCTGGAGGAACTGGGAGAGGAAGAACACCAGCCCGGAGAGGCCGAGGATGGTCAGCAGGTCGGCGAGCACCGCACCGGAGAAGCCCCGGTGGTGGAAGAGGCGCATGTCGAGCAGCGGTGCCTCCAGCCGGAGCTGGCGCCGTACGAACCAGGCCATCGCGGCCACGCCGATGACGGCGGCGGCGGCCATGTCGGCGCGCAGCCCGTGCGCGGCGGCTTCCTTGACCGCGTACACCACGCCGATCATGCCGACCAGCGACAGGGCGACGCTGAGCAGGTCCCAGGGGCCGGGGGCGGGGTTCTTCGACTCGGGGATGTACTTCAGGCCGACGAGGACGAGGACCACCATCACCGGCAGGTTGATCAGGAAGACCGAGCCCCACCAGAAGTGTTCCAGCAGGAACCCGCCGACGACCGGTCCCACCGCCGCGCCCGCGGATGCCATGGCTCCCCAGATGCCGATGGCGAGGCTGCGCTCGCGCGGGTCGTGGAACAGGTTGCGGATGAGCGCCAGCGTGGAGGGCATGAGGGTCGCGCCGGCGACGCCGAGCAGGGCGCGGGCGACGATCATCATTTCGGGGCTGGTGGCGTACGCGTTCAGGACGGAGACAGCGCCGAAGGCGACGGCGCCGGTCAGGAGGAGCTTCTTGCGGCCGACGCGGTCGCCGAGGCTGCCCATGGAGACGAGCAGTCCGGCGATGACGAAGGAGTAGACGTCGCCGATCCACAGCAGCTGTGTACCGGTCGGCTTGAGGTCCTCGCTCAGGAACGGGGTCGCCAGACCGAGCACGGTGGCGTCGACGGCCACCAACAGCACGGCCAGGACCAGTACGGCGAGTGCCAGCCAGCGGCCCGGGCGGCGCGAAACCTCCGATTCCTTGGTGAGGTGATCGGTACGGGTCATCGTTCCACGCTCCTGCGTGCTCCACCGAGCAGCAACTCGGTGATCATGTACTGGAAATCCTTGCCGGCGACCCGCCCGTCCTGCACGGCCCAGGCACAGGTGCCGATGAGGCCGTAGAGCGCCTCGGTGAGCCAGGCGGGCGTGAGGTCGATCCGGAACTCGCCCTCCTCCTGGCCGCGCCGGAAGAGCGCGGCGACCCGGGCGTCGAGGCGGGCCCAGCCCTCGTTCATCTGGTCG
Source organism: Streptomyces gobitricini (assembly GCF_039532985.1). Taxonomy (NCBI): domain Bacteria; kingdom Bacillati; phylum Actinomycetota; class Actinomycetes; order Kitasatosporales; family Streptomycetaceae; genus Streptomyces; species Streptomyces gobitricini. The sequence continues at coordinate 62,140 of NZ_BAAASR010000019.1, forward strand.
CCCTCGAAGAGCTGGTTCTCGGTGACGAGGAACGCGAGCAGCCCGGCGACCGGCTCCAGCCCGGCGATGAGCCGGCGCAGCGCCTCCTCGGCTGTGCCGTCGTCGACCCGGGCAGCCTCGATGGCCGCATCGAACTCCTGGATTCCGAGTGCCTCCAGCGCCCTGACCAGCGCGTCCCGCCCGGCGAAGTGCCGGTGCAGGGTCGCGCGGCCGATGCCGGCGGCGCGGGCGACCTCGTCCATGGTGGCGGTCGCCTTACGGGAGAGGAGGGCTGCGGCGGTGCGCAGCACCTGTTCGCGATCGACGGTCATGAGACAACGATAACCCAATTGAGACATCAATGTCTCATTCAAGACCCCGTCGGGCCCCTAGAGGGCGGGACAGGGCGTTGTGGCACATGATCCGCCGCGAGTGGGGCGCGCGGTACGCCGACCGGACACGCGGAAGGCCCGGGCGCGCGAAGGCCCCGGGCGGGCGGGAAAGGCCCGGAACGCGGAAAGGCCCCTCGCGGGGGCCTTCCGGAAGACGCGGTACGTCCTGGGGCTACGGGGTACGGGGTACGCGGCGGGCCGGCCGTTCGTCCGGTGGGCGACGACATCACCGGGTAACGGCCGATGAGAAGGTGGGCGGGAACACCTCGCCGCCGCCCCGGCCGGTACACGTCGACGCGCGCACCGGCCTGGCGGGGCCCGGATGCCGACGCGTGCTCGTGCGGACCGGGCGGCGGCGCTGTGACCTGGCGAGGCTACTTCTTGGCGGTGGCCCAGGCGTGCTGGATCACCAGGTCGGCCTTGACCTCGGCGAGCTGGGTCGCGACGGCGGAAGGGGCCGTGCCGCCCCGGCCGCTGCGGGAGGCGAGGGCGCCGGGGACGTTCAGGACCGTCCGCACCTCGGGCGTCAGGTGCTCGGAGATCTTGGCGAACTGCTCGTCCGTGAGCTGGTCCAGCTCGATGCCACGCGCCTCGCACTCCTTGACGCACTCACCCGCGACCTCGTGCGCCACCCGGAACGGCACGCCCTGCTTGACCAGCCACTCGGCGATGTCCGTCGCCAGCGAGAAGCCGGCCGGGGCGAGCTCCTCCATCCGCTCCCGGTTGACGGTGAGCGTGGCCATCATGCCGGTGAAGGCGGGCAGCAGGATCTCGAGCTGGTCGCAGGAGTCGAAGACCGGCTCCTTGTCCTCCTGGAGGTCCCGGTTGTACGCGAGCGGGAGCGCCTTCAGCGTGGCGAGCAGGCCCGTGAGGTTGCCGATGAGCCGGCCGGACTTGCCGCGCGCCAGCTCCGCGATGTCCGGGTTCTTCTTCTGCGGCATGATCGACGAGCCGGTGGAGAAGGCGTCGTGCAGGGTTACGAAGGAGAACTCCTTCGTGTTCCAGATGATGACCTCCTCGGCGATCCGGGAGAGGTTCACGCCGATCATGGCGGTGATGAACGCGAACTCGGCGACGAAGTCGCGCGACGCCGTGCCGTCGATCGAGTTGCCCGAGCTGCCGTTCTCGAAGCCCAGGTCCTTGGCGACCGCCTCCGGGTCGAGGCCGAGCGACGAGCCGGCAAGGGCGCCGGAGCCGTACGGGGAGACAGCCGTCCGCTTGTCCCACTGGCGCAGCCGCTCCGCGTCCCGGGACAGCGACTGCACATGGGCGAGCACATGGTGCGCGAAGAGCACCGGCTGGGCGTGCTGGAGGTGGGTACGCCCCGGCATGGCGACGTCGGAGTGAGCCTCCGCCAGGCCCACGAGCGCGTCCTGGAGTTCGGCGAGGAGCCCGCCGATGATCCGGGCGTGGTCGCGCAGGTACATCCGGAACAGGGTCGCGACCTGGTCGTTGCGGGACCTGCCCGCCCGCAGCTTGCCGCCGAGGTCGGGGCCGAGCCGCTCCAGCAGACCGCGCTCCAGCGCGGTGTGGACGTCCTCGTCGGCGATGGTGCCGGTGAAGGAGCCGTCCGCCACGTCCGCCTCCAGCCGGTCGAGACCCGCCAGCATGCGCGTCAGCTCGTCGGCGGTGAGCAGCCCGGCCTTGTGGAGTACGCGCGCGTGGGCGCGGGAGCCGGCGATGTCGTACGGCGCCAGGCGCCAGTCGAAGTGCACGGACGCCGACAGCTTGGCCAGCGCCTCGGCGGGACCGTCGGCGAAACGCCCGCCCCAGAGCCGGACATCACCGTTGTTGCTGCTCACTGCTTCAAGCTCCTCAAGGCTGTGGAAGTACGACGCCTCCCCGCCCACGGGGAACGGGGAGGCCGCTGTCGAACGAGGCGTCCTTACGCGAGGTCACGCTTCGCGGCGATCTTCGACGACAGGGCGAAGATGTCGATGAAGCCCTGCGCCTTGGACTGGTCGAAGGTGTCGCCCGAGTCGTACGTCGCCAGGTTGAAGTCGTACAGCGACTCGTCGGACTTCCGGCCGGTGACGACGGCGCGGCCGCCGTGCAGGGTCATCCGGATGTCGCCGGAGACGTGCTGGTTGGCCTCGTTGATGAAGCCGTCCAGAGCCCGCTTGAGCGGCGAGAACCACAGGCCGTCGTAGACCAGCTCGCCCCAGCGCTGCTCGACCTGCCGCTTGTAGCGGGCCAGCTCGCGCTCGACGGTGACGTTCTCCAGCTCCTGGTGGGCGGTGATCAGGGCGATCGCGCCGGGAGCCTCGTAGACCTCGCGGGACTTGATGCCGACCAGCCGGTCCTCGACCATGTCGATCCGGCCGACGCCCTGGGCTCCGGCCCGCTCGTTGAGCTGCTGGATGGCCTGGAGGACGGTGACGGGCCTGCCGTCGATGGCGACCGGGACGCCCTCCTTGAAGGTGATGACGACCTCGTCGGCCTCGCGGGGGGCGGCCGGGTTCGAGGTGTACTCGTAGATGTCCTCGATCGGCGCGTTCCAGATGTCCTCGAGGAAACCGGTCTCCACGGCGCGCCCGAACACGTTCTGGTCGATGGAGTACGGGGACTTCTTGGTGGTCGCGATCGGCAGCTCGGCCTTCTCGGCGAAGGCGATCGCCTTGTCGCGGGTCATGGCGTAGTCGCGGACCGGGGCGATGCACTTCAGGCCGGGACCGAGCGCCTGGATACCGGCCTCGAAGCGGACCTGGTCGTTGCCCTTGCCGGTGCAGCCGTGTGCCACGACCGAGGCGTCGTGCTTCTTGGCGGCGGCGACCAGGTGCTTGACGATGGCGGGCCGGGAGAGTGCCGAGACCAGCGGGTAGCGGTCCATGTACAGGGCGTTGGCCTTGATCGCCGGAAGGCAGTACTCGTCGGCGAACTCGTCCTTGGCGTCCGCGACCTCCGCCTCGACCGCACCGCAGGCGAGCGCGCGCTTGCGGATGACGTCCAGGTCCTCGCCGCCCTGGCCGACGTCCACGGCGACGGCGATGACCTCGGCACCCGTCTCCTCGGCGATCCAACCGATGGCGACGGAGGTGTCCAGTCCGCCCGAGTAGGCGAGTACGACGCGCTCGGTCACGGGTTTCTCCTTACGGTGCATTCACTGACAGGTATAACTATGCAGAGCGCCGTATGTTTTGTCAACGCAGGTGTGGGGGACTGGGGGCATGCTCCGGCCGGCCCCTCTCCCCCTCTCCCCCGGAAGGCGGCCCGGCCCCTGCGGCGTGCGCCGCACACGGCACCGGCACCTCCGCGTCGCACGGGGCGGACGGCCCGCGGCACGCCGAGCGCTCCGGCCGCAGGCCGGATGAGGAGCCCACCGCGTACCGCCGGAAGAAGGACCACGCCGGAACGACCCCGAACGGGCCCCGGCCTCCCGCTGCCGCCGCCGCGCTCCGCCCGCCGCACACCGGCGCCGCGCGCCCCCCTGATCGGCCGCGCCCGGGCGGCGCGGGCCCTGCGGGACACGTACGGTCCGGTGCCATGCGCCTCGGTCTCGTCCTCGCGTCCGTTCTCGCGTCCCTCCTGCTGCCGGCCCCCGCCGCGCACGGGGACGGCGCACCACTGCCCGCGCGTATGGCGGACACGGGCGGCGGTACGCAGCTGATCACGGCCGAGGCCCCGAGTACCGGGTCGACCACCGGGACGGTGACCTGGTGGGACCGGCGCGGCGGGCGCTGGGTACGGGCGGGGGCGGCGCCCGCGCGGTTCGGGGCGAACGGCCTGGTGGAGGGCGACCGGCGGCGCCAGGGCACATCGACCACACCGACGGGCCTGTACCCGCTGCCGTACGCCTTCGGCATCGACGCCGCGCCGCCGGGCGCGGGCGTCCGGTACCGCCGCGTGACGCGCGACTCCTGGTGGTGCCAGGACAACCGGTCCCGCGCGTACAACCGCTGGGTGGAGGGCCTGCCCCCGGACTGCCGGGCGGCGGAGGCCGAGCACCTCGTCACCTACGGACGGCGGTACGCGCACGCCCTGGTGATCGGCTTCAACTACGACCGCCCGGTACGCGGGCGCGGCGCGGGCATCTTCCTGCACGTCGAGGGCCGTGGGCCGACGGCCGGCTGCGTGGCCGTGCCGGCGGAGGCGATGCGCCGCATCCTGGCCTGGGCGGAGCCGGCACGCCGGCCGCACATCGCGATCGGGACGAGCGGACGACCGGGCGGGGACACGGACGGGCGGACGGCGATCGTGCGGTACTGACGGGCACGCCGCGGCCCGGATGGCCCTCGTGGTCCGGACGGCCCGGGTGGTCCGGATGCCCCTCGCGGCCCGGGCGGCGACGCGCCGGGGCGGACGGGAAAACGCCGCTCCCCGGTGCGAGCGGCGCTCCCTGACGTGGCTACCGCTCCTTCTGCGCCAGTCGCAGCAGGTGGTCCGCCAGCGCCTGGCCCCCCACCGGGTCGCGGGAGATGAGCAGCAGCGTGTCGTCGCCCGCGATGGTGCCGAGGATGGCGTGGAGTTCGGCCTGGTCGATGGCGGACGCGAGGAACTGGGCGGCGCCCGGCGGCGTACGGAGGACCACCAGGTTGGCGGAGGCCTCGGCGGAGATCAGCAGCTCACCCGAGAGGCGGCGCATCCGCTCCTCCTTGGCCGACTCGCCGAGCGGGGCCTGCGGGGTGCGGAAGCCGCCCTCGCTGGGCACCGCGTAGATCAGTTCGCCGCCCGTGTTGCGGATCTTCACCGCGCCCAGCTCGTCGAGGTCCCGGGAGAGCGTCGCCTGCGTGACGCTCAGCCCGTCGTCGGCGAGCAGCTTCGCCAGCTGGCTCTGCGAGCGCACGGGCTGCCGGTTGAGGATGTCCACGATCCGCCGGTGGCGTGCGGTGCGGGTCTGCGGAACGGACGGCCCTCCCCCAGGCTCCGCCTGGGGGGACCCCCAGTGCTCGGTTTCCTGTGCGTCGGTCATCGTCGTCTCATTCCCCGGCTCGTCCTTCCCCGTTCACGCTGCTGAGGACGCCGGGCAGGGCCCGGAGGAAGGCGTCCACCTCGTCGTCACCGATGACCAGCGGCGGCATGAGCCGTACGACATCGGGAGCGGGCGCGTTCACCAGGAGGCCGGCGTCCTGAGCCGCCTGCTGCACCTGTGGCGCGAGGGGCTCGGTGAGCACGATACCCAGCAGCAGGCCCGCGCCGCGGACGTGGGAGACCAGCGGGTGGCCCAGAGCCTCGATTCCGTCGCGCAGCTTCTCGCCGAGGCGCTTGACCTCGTCGAGCGCGGACCCGGCGGCGAGGGTGTCGAGTACGGCGAGCCCGGCGGCGCACGCGACGGGGTTGCCGCCGAACGTCGTGCCGTGATGGCCGGGCCTCAGCAGCTCGGCGGCCTCCCCGAAGGCGACGGTCGCGCCGATGGGCAGGCCGCCGCCGAGGCCCTTGGCGAGGGTGACGATGTCCGCGTCGACGCCGTGTGCCTGGTGCTCGAACCAGTGGCCGCACCGGCCGATGCCGGTCTGCACCTCGTCGAGGACGAGCAGGGTGCCGGTGGCGCGGGTGATCTCGCGGGCGGCCTTCAGGTAGCCGGGCGGCGGGACGACGACGCCGTTCTCGCCCTGGATGGGCTCGACGATGACGAACGCGGTCCGCTCGGTCACGGCGCAACGGAGCGCTTCGGCGTCTCCGTACGGTACGTGCGTGACGTCCCCCGGCAGCGGCAGGAACGGCTCCTGCTTGCCGGGCTGGCCGGTGAGCGACAGGGAGCCCATCGTCCGGCCGTGGAAGCCGCCGGTCGTGGCGACCATGTGCGTGCGGCCGGTCAGCCGGCCGATCTTGAAGGCGGCTTCGTTGGCCTCGGCGCCCGAGTTGCAGAAGAGGACCCGCCCGGGGCGGCCGAGGAGCTGGAGCAGCCGTTCGGCGAGGGCGACCGGCGGCTCGGCGACGAAGAGGTTGGAGACGTGGCCGAGGGAGCCGATCTGCCGCGACACCGCCTCGACGACCGCGGGGTGCGCGTGGCCGAGGGCGTTGACGGCGATGCCGCCGACGAAGTCGAGGTACTCGGTGCCGTCGGCGTCCCACACCCTGGCGCCCGCACCGCGTACGAGCGGCAGCCGGGGCGTGCCGTAGTTGTCCATCAGCGCGCCCTGCCAGCGCCGGGTCAGGTGCTCGTTACCCGTCATGACTCCCCCTGTGGATCCGGTACGACCATCGTGCCGATGCCCTCGTCGGTGAAGATCTCCAGCAGGATCGAGTGCTGCACGCGCCCGTCGATCACGCGCGCGGTGGTGACGCCGTTGCGTACGGCGTGCAGGCACCCCTCCATCTTGGGGACCATCCCGCTGGAGAGCTCGGGCAGCAGCTTCTCCAGCTCGCGGGCGGTGAGCCGGCTGATGACCTCGTCGCTGTGGGGCCAGTCCTCGTAGAGGCCCTCGACGTCGGTGAGGACCATCAGGGTTTCGGCGCCCAGCGCCGCAGCGAGTGCCGCAGCCGCCGTATCAGCATTGACGTTGTAGACATGTCCGTCGTCCTCGGAACGGGCGATCGAGGACACGACCGGGATGCGGCCGTTGTCCAGCAGTGCCTCGATGGCACCGGTGTCGATCCGGGTGATCTCCCCGACGCGGCCGATGTCGACGAGTTCGCCCTCGATCCGCGGCTGGTGCTTGGTGGCGGTGATCGTGTGGGCGTCCTCGCCGGTCATACCGACGGCGAACGGGCCGTGCTGGTTGAGCAGCCCCACGAGCTCGCGCTGGACCTGCCCGGCGAGCACCATCCGTACGACGTCCATCGCCTCGGGCGTGGTGACGCGCAGGCCCGCCTTGAACTCGCTGACCAGGCCCTGCTTGTCGAGCTGGGCGCTGATCTGCGGGCCGCCGCCGTGCACGACGACCGGCTTGAGGCCGGCGTGGCGGAGGAAGACGACGTCCTGGGCGAAGGCGGCCTTCAGCTCCTCGTCGACCATGGCGTTGCCGCCGAACTTGATGACGACGGTCTTGCCGTGGTGGCGCGTGAGCCAGGGCAGCGCCTCGATGAGGATCTGCGCCTTGGGCAGAGCGGTGTGCTTGCGTGTCGTGCTCATGAGCTGTACGCGCTGTTCTCGTGGACGTAGTCGGCGGTGAGGTCGTTGGTCCAGATGACCGCCGACTCCGAGCCGGCCGCGAGGTCGGCGGTGATCTTCACTTCCCGGTACCGCATGTCGACCAGGTCTCGGTCCTCGCCGACCGAGCCGTTCCGGCAGACCCAGACGCCGTTGATGGCGACGTTCAGCCGGTCGGGCTCGAAGACGGCGCTCGTGGTGCCGATGGCGGACAGGACACGGCCCCAGTTGGGGTCCTCGCCGTGGATGGCGCACTTGAGGAGGTTGTTGCGGGCGATGGAGCGCCCCACCTCGACGGCGTCGTCCTCGCTCGCCGCGTTCACCACCTCGACACGGATGTCCTTGGACGCCCCCTCGGCGTCCCCGATGAGCTGGCGGCCGAGGTCTCCGCAGACCTGCGTCACGGCGTCGGCGAAGTCCGCGTACGCGGGGGCGGTCCCGGACGCGCCGGAGGCCAGGAGCAGGACCGTGTCGTTGGTGGACATGCAGCCGTCGGAGTCGACCCGGTCGAAGGTGACGCGGGTGGCGTCGCGCAGCGCCTTGTCGAGCGTCGGGGCGTCGACGTCGGCGTCGGTGGTGAGGACGACGAGCATGGTGGCGAGACCGGGGGCGAGCATGCCCGCGCCCTTGGCCATGCCGCCGACCGTCCAGCCGTCCTTGGTCACCACGGAGGTCTTGTGGACGGTGTCGGTGGTCTTGATGGCGATGGCGGCCTTCTCGCCGCCGTGCTCGGAGAGCTCCTTGGCGGCCTTCTCGACGCCGGGCAGGAGCTTGTCCATGGGCAGGAGCACGCCGATGAGGCCGGTGGACGCGACGGCGACCTCGCCCGCCCCGATCTCCAGGACCTCCGCGACCTTCTCGGCGGTGGCGTGGGTGTCCTGGAAGCCCTTGGGGCCGGTGCAGGCGTTCGCGCCACCGGAGTTGAGGACGACGGCCTTCAGCTCGCCGGTCTTCAGGACCTGCTCGGACCACAGGACGGGCGCGGCCTTGACGCGGTTGGAGGTGAAGACGCCCGCGGCGGCACGACGCGGCCCGTCGTTGACCACGAGGGCCAGGTCAGGATTGCCGTTCGCCTTGATCCCGGCGGCGATGCCCGCGGCCGTGAATCCCTTTGCTGCCGTGACGCTCACGGTGCGACTCCGATCGTGGAAAGACCCGTGTCCTCGGGAAGCCCGAGGGCGATGTTCATGCTCTGCACCGCGCCGCCGGCGGTGCCCTTGGTGAGGTTGTCGATGGCGCTGATCGCGATGACGCGGCCGGCCGTCGCGTCGTACGCGACCTGGACCTGCACGGCGTTGGAGCCGTGGACGGACGCCGTCGCCGGCCACCGGCCCTCGGGGAGGAGGTGGACGAACGGTTCGTCGGCGTACGCCTTGGCGTAGGCGGCCCGGACGTCCTCGGCCGTGATGCCCGGCTTCGCCTTGGCGCTGCAGGTGGCGAGGATGCCGCGCGCCATGGGCGCGAGGGTCGGGGTGAAGGAGACGGTGACCGGCTCGCCGGCGACCGCGCCGAGGTTCTGCATCATCTCGGGGGTGTGGCGGTGGCCGCCGCCGACGCCGTAGGGGCTCATCGAGCCCATGACCTCGGAGCCGAGCAGGTGCGGCTTGAGCGCCTTGCCCGCGCCGGAGGTGCCGGTGGCGGCCACGATCACCGCCTCCGGCTCGGCGAGCCCGCCGGCGTACGCGGGGAAGAGCGCGAGCGACACGGCGGTGGGGTAGCAGCCGGGCACCGCGATGCGCTTGGACCCCTCCAGCGCGGCGCGGGCACCCGGCAGCTCGGGGAGGCCGTAGGGCCAGGTGCCCGCGTGGGCGGAGCCGTAGAACCTCTCCCAGTCGGCGGCGTCCTCGAGCCGGAAGTCGGCGCCCATGTCGACGACGAGGACGTCGTCGCCGAGCTGCTCGGCGACGGCGGCGGACTGGCCGTGCGGCAGGGCGAGGAACACGACGTCGTGGCCGCCGAGGGCCTCGGCGGTGGTCGGCTCGAGGACACGGTCGGCGAGCGGCAGCAGGTGGGGCTGGAGCGCGCCGAACGCCTGGCCGGCGTTGGAGTGGCCGGTCAGGGCGCCGATCTCGACCTCGGGGTGGCCGAGGAGCAGACGGAGCACCTCTCCGCCCGCGTATCCGCTCGCGCCTGCCACTGCTGCTCGTACTGCCATCGGACCCTCCTCGTCGATGGCATGACTATACGCAGCGTCGCAGTTTTATGCAAAGCCCTTCCGTGCTCAGCCGACGTAGGCGGCCAGGTGCTCGCCGGTGAGGGTGGAGCGGTCGGCGACGAGCTCGGCGGGTGTGCCCTCGAACACGATCCGGCCGCCGTCGTGGCCGGCACCGGGGCCGAGGTCGATGATCCAGTCGGCGTGCGCCATGACCGCCTGGTGGTGCTCGATCACGATGACCGTCTTGCCGGAGTCGACCAGCCGGTCCAGCAGGCCGAGGAGCTGCTCCACGTCGGCGAGGTGCAGGCCGGTGGTCGGCTCGTCGAGGACGTAGACACCACCCTTGTCGCCCATGTGGGTGGCCAGCTTGAGGCGCTGCCTCTCACCGCCGGACAGGGTGGTCAGGGGCTGGCCGAGGGTGAGGTACCCGAGCCCGACGTCGGCGAGCCTGCCGAGGATCCTGTGCGCGGCGGGGGTGCGTGCGTCGCCGTCGGCGAAGAACTCCCCGGCCTCGGCGACCGGCATCGCCAGCACCTCGCTGATGTCGCGGCCGCCGAGGCGGTACTCCAGGACCGACGCCTGGAACCGCCTGCCCTCGCACTCCTCGCACGGGGCGGCGACACCGGCCATCATCGCCAGGTCGGTGTAGATGACACCGGCGCCGTTGCAGGTGGGGCAGGCGCCCTCGGAGTTGGCGCTGAACAACGCCGGCTTGACACCGTTGGCCTTGGCGAACGCCTTGCGGATCGGGTCGAGCAGCCCGGTGTACGTCGCCGGGTTGCTGCGCCGCGACCCCCGGATCGGCGTCTGGTCGACCGATACGACGCCCTCGGCCGCCGGGATGGAGCCGTGCACGAGCGAACTCTTCCCGGAGCCGGCGACACCGGTGACGACGGTGAGGACGCCGAGCGGGATGTCGACGTCGACGTCGCGCAGGTTGTTCGCCGTCGCGCCGCGGATCTCCAGCGTGCCGGTGGGCTTGCGGACCTCCTCCTTGAGGGCGGCCCGGTCGTCGAGGTGGCGGCCGGTGACGGTGCCGCCGGCGCGCAGCCCCTCGACGGTGCCCTCGAAGCAGACCGCGCCCCCCTCCGCGCCGGCGCCGGGGCCGAGGTCGACGACGTGGTCGGCGATCGCGATCGTCTCCGGCTTGTGCTCCACGACGAGCACCGTGTTGCCCTTGTCGCGCAGCCGCAGGAGCAGGCTGTTCATCCGCTGGATGTCGTGCGGGTGGAGGCCGGTGGTGGGTTCGTCGAAGACGTAGGTGACATCGGTGAGCGACGACCCGAGATGGCGGATCATCTTCACACGCTGCGCCTCACCGCCGGACAGCGATCCCGAGGACCGGTTCAGACTGAGGTAGCCGAGCCCGATCTCCACGAACGAGTCGAGTGTCTGCCGCAGCGCGGTCAGCAGCGGCGCCACTGACGGCTCGTCGAGGCCACGGACCCACTCCGCCAGGTCCCTGATCTCCATCGCGCACGCGTCGGCGATGCTGATCCTGCCGATCCTCGAGGACCGGGCGGCTTCGGTGAGGCGGGTGCCCTCGCACTCCGGGCAGGTCGTGAAGGTGACGGCCCGCTCGACGAACGCCCGGATGTGCGGCTGCATCGCCTCCTTGTCCTTGGACAGGAACGACTTCTGGATCTTGGGGATCAGCCCCTCGTAGGTGAGGTTGACGCCGTTGACCTTCACCTTGGTCGGCTCACGGTAGAGGAAGTCCTGCATCTCCTTCTTGGTGAACCTGCGGATCGGCTTGTCGGGGTCGAGGAAGCCCGACTCGGCGTAGATCCCCACCGTCCACACGTTGTCCGACTTCCAGCCGGGGATGGTGAACGCGCCCTCGCTGATCGACTTGGAGTCGTCGTAGAGCTGGGTGAGGTCGATGTCGGAGACCGTGCCGCGGCCCTCGCAGCGCGTGCACATGCCGCCGGTGCGGCTGAAGGTCACCTTCTCGGTCCGGGTCCGGTCGGCACCGCGGTCGACCCGGAACCCGCCGCTCGCCTGCACGGAGGCGACGTTGAACGAGTACGCGCCGGGCGGGCCGATGTGCGGCTCGCCGAGCCGGCTGAAGAGGATGCGAAGCATCGCGTTGGCGTCGGTGGCCGTACCGACCGTGGAGCGCGGGTCGGCGCCCATCCGCTGCTGGTCGACCGTGATCACGGTGGTCAGTCCGTCGAGGACGTCGACCTCGGGCCGCGCCGGCGTGGGCATGAAGCCCTGTACGAAAGCGCTGTACGTCTCGTTGATCAGCCGCTGCGACTCCGCGGCGATCGTGTCGAACACCAGCGAGCTCTTGCCCGAGCCGGAGACACCGGTGAACACCGTCAGCCGGCGTTTGGGGATCTCGATACTGACGTTCTTGAGGTTGTTCTCCCTCGCGCCGTGGACACGGATCAGGTCGTGGCTGTCGGCGACGTGGGGCCCAGGTGTCCGTACGTCAGTGCTGTTGGCCCTCTTGGCCGTGCTCATCGTGTCTCCATCCGTTGGGCGGGGCCGCCTGCGCGGTCCCCCTCGGCCTCGCGTGGCTCGATTATCCGACCGGCGCGGAGGAGTACGTCCGGATTTTCCCGTGGCGTCGTCCCCGCGGCGCCCCCGGCGGAGCGCCGGGCCGGCGGGCGGCCGTCAGGGCGCCGGCGGGCGGCCGTCGGAGCGCCGGCCGGCGGCGGGGCGCGACGGCCTGACAGGGCCAGAGCCCCGGGTTTTGGTGGCCCTTACCGCTTGCGGGGCTGGTTGAAGCGGAGCATGTTGCCGGCCGGGTCGCGGAAGGCGCAGTCCCGGACGCCGTACGGCTGGTCCATCGGTTCCTGCAGCACCTCACCGCCCGCGGCCAGGACGCGCTCGAAGGTGGCGTCGACGTCGTCGGTCGTGAAGATGACGCCGCGCAGCATGCCCTTGGCCAGCAGTTCCGCCATCGCCTGCCGGTCGGCCGGCGAGGCGTTGGGGTCGGCGAGCGGCGGTTCGAGCACGATCTCCACGTCCGGTTGCGCCGGCGACCCGACGGTCACCCAGCGCATCCCCTCGAACCCGACGTCGTTGCGTACCTCCAGGCCGAGGACGTCACGGTAGAAGGTGAGCGCCTTGTCATGGTCGTCGACGGCGATGAAGCACTGTGCGAGCTTGATGTCCATGCCCCAGACGCTACGAGGCGGCGGCGGTTCCCGCTTCTCCGATCCTGACCGGTCGTGTGTAAATCTTGGCGACACACGCCGGGATCGCGGCGCCGGCGTCATGGCGACGTGCCCGGTAGGCGCTCGGACTCTCGCCGACCAGCTGGGAGAAGCGCGAGCTGAACGACCCCAACGAGGTGCACCCGACCGCGAAACAGACCTCGGTCACGCTCATGTCGCCCCGCCGCAGCAGCGCCTTGGCCCGCTCGACGCGGCGGGTCATCAGGTAGCCGTAGGGCGTCTCCCCGAAGGCGGCACGGAAGCTGCGGGAGAAGTGCCCGGGCGACATCAGGGCGACCTTCGCCAGCGCGGGCACGTCCAGCGGCAGCGCGTAGTCGCGGTCCATCACGTCCCGGGCGCGGCGCAGCCGCACCAGATCCTCCAGGGTCATGCCCCCAGCATCGCACGCCCCCGCCGGCGGGCGGTGCGGGCCGGGGGCGGTCCGTGCCGCTCGCCCGGCGCACTCCGATCACCGGACCGGACCGGAGGTCCGCCGGGCACAACACCTCACTGGTGTCCGCCCGTTGGAGAGGCCGGAGACCGGTAATATCCGCAACTTCAACCACTCAGCGCGACTCAGGAGGAATGGGTGGCATCGAACCCGGTGGCCGGTGTGCTCGCCCGCATGTCGGACGTGACGCGGGAGGTGCCCGCCGACCGGAACGGTGCGCTGTGGCGGCTCGCGGAGGACGGCCGGCAGCTGGACGCCAATGTGGTGCGGCTGGCCGCCGGGGCCGGGGTCGCCACGCACGTCGAGCCCGACCTGGACGTCCTGCTGTACGTCGTCGGCGGCACCGGGCGGCTGGACACCCCGGAGGGCGGGCAGCCCGTGGAGGCGGGGTGCCTGGTGTGGCTGCCGCGCGGCGCCCGGCGCGGTGTGGCGGCGGGGCCGGAGGGGCTGGCCTACCTCACGGTGCACCGCCGCCGCCCGGGGCTGACCATCGGCACCGCGTCCCCCCGCACCGCCACGGCTCCCCCCGGGGCCGGCGAGCGGGAGGGCGGCGAGGCCGCCTGCCTGCTCGACCGGGTGTGCTCCGAGTGCGGCCGGCTCGCGCCCGCCGAGTCCGACGTCCGCTTCTGCGGGCGGTGCGGGTCCCGGCTGCCGGCCCGCTGACGGCGGCGCCCGCCTACTTCTTCACGGCCCTCAGGACGACGAACTTCGGGTCGCTCGCGACGACCTCGGAGTTGCCGAAGATCCGGCGCAGCGTCACGTGGTAGCCGAGGTGCCGGTTGCCGACGACCCACAGTTCGCCACCGTCGCGCAGCGCCCGGCGGGCCCCGGAGAACATGCGGCGGGCTGTCACGTCGGTCGTCGCCTGGTGACTGTGGAAGGGCGGGTTGTTGAGGACCAGGTCGACGGAGTCGGCGGGTACGTCCGCGAGGCCGTCCCCCACCAGGAACTCCGCCTCGGCGCCGGGGCCGGCATTCGTCTTGAACGTCTCCTCGGCCGACGCCACGGCCTGGTACGACTCGTCGGCGAAGAGGAGCCGGGCACCGGGCTCTGCCAGCGCCACCGCGAGGCCCACCACGCCGTTGCCGCAGCCGAGGTCGACGACCCGGGAGCGGCCGAGGTCACGCGGCAGGTGCCGGAGGAAGAACCGGGTGCCGATGTCGAGCCGGTCGGCGCAGAAGATGCCCGCGTGGTTGACCACGGTCCGGCCGGCGACCGCGCCGGGGGCGTCGGCGGGCAGGGCGTAGCGGTGCGGCCAGGGACTGGCGGAGCGCGGCAGGGCGGGGTCCGGCGTACAGAAGATGAGCCGGGCCTTCCGTACGGCCAGGGACGTGCGGGTCGGGCCGATGATCCGCTCGAAGAGCCCCAGCGTGGAGGTGTGGATCTCCTTGACCATGCCGGTGCCGGCGACGACCGTCCCGGGGTGCACGGCCGGGGCGAGGCGGTGCAGCTGGTCCTCCAGGAGCGCCAGGCTCTTGGGAACGCGGACCAGGAGGACGTCGACGCGCTCCGGCGGCGTGTCCCTGGTGGTCAGCAGTCGTACGGACGCCTGGTCGGCTCCGTTGCGGGCGAGGTTGGCGCGGGTGGCCCGGTGGGCGAGGTACGAGTCGGTGATCTGGACGACCCGTCCGGGGTACTGCCCGGCGAGCGAGGTGGCCAGGGCGCCCCACCGGTCGCCGACCACGACGACGGCACCGGTACCGGTGCCGGGTGGGGCGGACTCCGCCAGGTGCCGCAGCAGGTACTCGTCGGCGGCGTCCCAGGCGCGCAGCCGGTCGCGCGGGTCCTCGGGGAAGCGGGCGAGTTCGTACGCGCCCCATGGCGTGGTCAGACGGTTCATCGTCCGCCCAGGCTAGCCGGTGGACCGGGGGCTACGGGAACGGGAGCACCATCCAGTGCTCCGGTACGTCCAGCGGCTTGAAGCCGATCTTCTCGTACACGCCGTGCGCGTCGTGCGTGGCGAGCATGACGCGCTTGACGCCGAAGGGGGCGAGATGGTCGCGGACCGCCTCGACCAGCGCGGTGCCCAGGCCCTTGCCGCGGGCGGGCCGGTCGACGTAGACGTCGCAGAGCCAGGCGAAGGTCGCGTGGTCGGTGATGACGCGGGCGTAGGCGACGAGCTCGCCCGAGGCGGTCTCGTACGCGCCGAAGTTGAGCGATCCGTCGATGGCGCGGTCCTGCTTGTCGCGGCTGCGCCCGATGGCCCAGTACGCGTCGGTCGACAGCCAGTGGTGGACGCGGGCCCGGTCGAGGCGGGCGGCGTCGGTGGAGATCTCGTACGCGTCCAGGGCTGTCGTGGTCTCGTCCATGATCGGACTCTGGCAGGGCGGGGCGCGGTTGTCAGTGGCGCGGGCCACGCCGGCGGCCTCCTCGGCGACCGGGCACCCGAGCGGATTGCTCCGGGTGACGCGGACCACACCTGCGGACGTAGACTCCCCTACGGAACGACAAACAGGGCATACCGGTGCGAGGAGGTCACTCGATGCACGCGACCGTGGGCGACACATTGCTGGTGCACGGCAGGGTCGTCGGCCAGCACGACAGGACCGCCGAGGTCATCGAGGTGCTCGGGCCGGACGGGGCACCTCCGTACCGTGTCCGCTTCGACGACGGACACGAAACGGTGATGTCCCCGGGCCCCGACAGCGTCGTACGCCACAAGGAGCCCGGCTAGTCCGGCCCGGCGGGAGGTCCGCCGCTAGCCCGGTGGACGGGCCGGCGCGGGGTAGTGGTCGGCGACGACCCTGGCCATCGCCCCGACGCGGTCCGTGACGACCTCCTTGCCCGAGAAGAAGACGTGGCCGCGCACCCTCGGGTACTCACCCGCCAGGGTGAGGTGGCGGGACAGCTCCGCCGGGTCCTGCCAGGCGGCGGGCTGGGCGGGGTCGCCGGCCTTGTACAGCGCCTCCCCCACGTACAGCTCGACGCCCGTGCCGCGCGCGACACCGTCCCACCAGGGCACCAGCTCGGCGTAGTCGGCGGCGGCGTGTCCGATGTGCCAGTAGAGCTGCGGCACCACGTAGTCGATCCAGCGTTCCTTCACCCACTTGCGGGTGTCGGCGTGCAGGTGGTCGTACGTCTGGACGCCCGCGCGGGTGTTTGAGCCGAGCGGGTCGGTGGCGGCGTTGCGCCACACGCCGAACGGGCTGATCCCGAACCGTACGTCCTTGTCGATCTCCCGGATCCGCTGGGACATCTCCCGCACCAGCCGGTCGATGTTGTCCCGCCGCCACGCGGCCTTGTCCGGGAACCCCGCTCCGTGCGCCGCGTAGGTGCCGTCGTCGGCGAACGCCTGGCCCGCCACGGGGTACGGGTAGAAGTAGTCGTCGAAGTGGACGGCGTCGATGTCGTAGCGGCGCACCGCGTCGAGCATGGCGTCCTCGACGAAGCTCCGCACCTCCGGCAGCCCCGGGTCGTAGTACAGCTTCCCGCCGTACGGGATGACCCAGTCCGGATGGACCCGGGCGGGGTGCCCCTCCGACAGCCGCGCCGGATCCGTGTGGTTGGCCACCCGGTACGGGTTGAACCACGCGTGCAGCTCCAGGCCGCGCGCGTGCGCCTCGGCCACCGCCGTGCCCAGCGGGTCCCACCCCGGGTCCCGGCCCTGCACGCCGGTCAGGCACTGGGCCCACGGCTCGTACGGCGAGGGCCACAGCGCGTCGGCGGTCGGCCGCACCTGGAACACCACCGCGTTCAGCCGCCGCTCCACCGCGGTGTCGAGGAAGGCCAGCAGCTCGGCGCGCTGCCGGTCGGCCGGCAGGCCGGGTTTCGAGGGCCAGTCGCGGTTGGCGACGGTCGCCAGCCACATCCCGCGGAACTCCCGGCCGGCCGCCTTCCGCTTCCTCCGCTTCCCACCGCCGTGACGGTGCTCACCGTGCTTCCCGTCCGCCAGGCCCCCACTTCCGTGCCGGGCCGCCGCGCCCGCGTCCGCCGCCGCCCACAGCGACGCCACCGCTCCGAGCGCGGCGGCCGCCAGGCCTCGTCTGCCGATATGCCGCATACATATGCCCCTTACCAGTGGGTTGCTCCCGGTGTCTCCCGGTCCCCGCAGAGCATGCCCGCCCCGGACCGCCCTCCATCCGCGCGAACGGAGTAACGTCGGGGGGTCGAGGCGGGCGCCGGAATCACACGGGGATCCTGCCGCATGGAAGATCAGCGAAAGGCACGATGTGACCGACATCGAACGCGTCGGAGTGGTGGGCTGCGGCCAGATGGGCGCGGGCATCGCGGAGGTGTGTGCCCGTAGCGGCCTGGAGGTCAAGGTCGCCGAGACCACCGGCGAGGCTCTGGAGATCGGCCGTACCCGGCTGTACAACTCGCTCTCCAAGGCCGCGCAGCGGGGGAAGATCACCGAGGAGGAGCGCGACGCCACGCTCGCCCGGCTCAGCTTCACCACCGACCTCGGCGAGTTCGCCGACCGTGACCTGGTCATCGAGGCGGTCGTCGAGAACGAGCAGGTGAAGACCGAGATCTTCCAGGTCCTCGACCAGGTCGTGACCCGCCAGGACGCGATCCTCGCCTCCAACACCTCCTCCATCCCGCTGGTGAAGCTGGCCGTGGCGACCTCCCGCCCCGACCAGGTCATCGGCATCCACTTCTTCAACCCGGCCCCGGTGCAGCAGCTCGTCGAGCTGATCCCGGCACTGACCACCTCCGAGGGCACGATCAGCCGTTCCCAGGCCGTGGTCGAGAAGGCGCTCGGCAAGCACGCCATCCGCGCCCAGGACCGCTCCGGCTTCGTGGTGAACGCGCTGCTGATCCCGTACCTCCTCTCCGCGATCCGGATGTTCGAGTCGGGCATCGCCAGCCGGGAGGACATCGACAACGGCATGGAGATGGGCTGCGCCCACCCCATGGGCCCGTTGAAGCTCGCCGACCTGATCGGCCTGGACACGGTCGCCTCGGTCGCGGACTCGATGTACGCCGAGTACAAGGAGCCGCTGTACGCCGCTCCCCCGTTGCTCCAGCGCATGGTGGACGCCGGGCGCCTGGGCCGTAAGACGGGCTCCGGCTTCTACCCGTACGGGTCGTAGGGCCCTCCGGCCGGTAACGGAGCGCGACGAAGTTTCGCACGGGGTGTGCGGAGCGTGTTCGCATATGCCCTGCGCACACGCTCCCCCCGTCTCCTCCGGGGGAGTTGACTCGGAACCGCCGAGTCAACGAAGAGGAGCGGAATACCGTGACCACCGACCCCGCACACTTAACAGCCCCGGAGGAGTTCGCAGAGCTGCGCCGCTGTCTCGACGTCGGGCTCGCCCGGATCGACGGGCAGCTCGCGCTGCTGGCCCAGCGCCACGGCCAGATCGACCGCGATCTGACCGATCTGGCAGCGCGCGTCACCACCTTGGAGCAGGCCAGGTGGCCGATGCCCGCCGTTTCCGCGCTCACCGCCGTGGGCGCCCTGGCGGTGGCGGTCTGGCAGGCCGTCGGCAACTGACCCGGGCACGTCAGCCCAGCCGGAGATGGTGCAGCATCAGCAGCCCGGCCGCCATGTTGGCGGCCGGGACCTCTCCGCGGGCGATCATGTCCGGAACGAGTTTCAGCGGTATCCACTCGCGGCGCGACGACTCGAAGTCGTCCTGGGGGTGGCCCGTGTAGGTCGCCTCCTCCGCCCAGTACAGATGGTGGCGGGCGTCGGTCAGGCCGTTGGACGGCTCGACGGTCAGGAGGTGGTGCAACTGCCCCGGGCGCCACCCCGTCTCCTCCTCCATCTCGCGGGCGGCCGCGGCGGCGATGTCCTCGCCGTCCTCGACCACCCCCGCGGCGAGCTCCCAGCCCCAGCTGTCCGTGATGAAGCGGTGCCGCCACAGCAGCAGCACCTCGTTGGCCTCGTTGACGGCCGTCGCGACGGCCACCGGGCGCATACGGATGAGGAAGTGGTCCAGGTGCCGACCGTCGGGGAGTGCGACATCCGCGAGATTGACCTTGAACCAGCGGTTCTCATAGACGGTTTGTTCGTTCAGGTTCGTCCACTGCACTTTTCTGCCACCTTCCGACAAATAGATGGCAATATCGCAGCAGGCCTATGGACCGGGCGGAACGTCGCACGGGAAGGTCACAGCGGCACGCGCAGCGCCCCGTCGATGAGGCCCGCCGCCTCCTCCGCCTCGCTGCACCCGCTCGCCACCAGGTGCTCACGCACCTCGCGCAGCCGGTCGCGCAGCCGCTGCGACTCCATCCCCCTCACCCGCTCCGCCATCTCGGCCGCCGTCCGCGCCGCCCGGTCCGCCTCGCCCTGCCGCAGTTCGATCTGGCTCAGCATCGCCAGCCGGTGCACCCGCCCCCGGTCGTGCGCGGGGGTGCGCACGGCGGCCGCGGCATGCTCCCGCGCGCCGTGCAGGTCGCCCAGGCTCAGCAGCGCCTCGGCCACCTGCACGTTGACCAGGCCCGGCTGGACGTAACCGGTCTCGTCCGGCTCGTGGCCCGGCCGGATCCGCTCCGCCTCCGACTCCGCGCGCCGGATGCATCTCAGCGCGCCGGAACCGTCACCGAGGTGCGCGTACGCCTTCGCCTGCATCGCGTACAGGTCCGCGGCGAGCGCCGGAGTGATCTGCCGGCCGGCGGTCCGCAGCGCCGCCTCCGCGAACGCCACCGCCTGCCGGTACTCCCCCATGAACAGCGACTGGTTGACCAGGAGGGCGATCACATACGCGCCGAGCCCCCGGTCGCCGCTGGCCTTCGCCAGCCGCAGCGCCTGGTGGAAGTAGCGCTGGGCGAGGCCGTGCGCGTCCGAGTCGTACGCGCAGATGCCGGCGACCGCCACCAGCCCGCCGGTCGCCCGGTGCAACTGGCGGCCCAGGGCGTCGTTGTAGCCGCCGCGCAGCAGTGGCGCGGTCTCGGCGTTGAGGAAGCCGACGATCCGGGCGCGGGTGGCGATCCCGCCCGCCCGGCGGTACATCAGCTCGTAGTGGGCACGGGCCGCGCGCAGCATGGTGATGTCCGAGACGCTGACGCGGGTCTGGCCCTCGCGGGAGACGTCCCCGTCCTCCGGGGGGTTCTCCCACTCCCAGACCGGCATCACGGCCGGCGTGCCGGTCACCGCCGGTGCGCCCAGTATGTGCGGCCGTTGCTGCTCGTCTGAGCGCCACAGCGCCGTCGCCCGCTCCACGAAGCCGGACAGCGGGGAGCCGTGCGTCACGGCCGTTTCGCCGGGGACGCCCAGCCCGATGTCGTCCAGGGTGACCGGCCGGCGCAGCCGGGCGCCCAGCACCTCGCAGATCAGGTCCGGCACCTGGCCACGTGGTCGCTGGCCCTTCAGCCAGCGGGCCACGGCGGTGTGTTCGTACCGCAGTGCCAGGCCTCTGGTCCGTCCGGCCTGGTTGACGTGGGCGGCCAGGCCCGCGTGCGATATCCCCGCCTCGTCGAGCAGGGCGTCGAGCAGGGTGTTGGGCTGCATGGGCCCCTCCGGTGACTCGGTGGGCCCAGACTAGTGGAGCCCGGTTCGCACGGGGTGTGAACGGAATGCCCGTATCCGTGCCCCGCGCGCTCTGTCGCCATGCGGCCGGCGCCGGTTGACTGGGCGGTCTCACACAGAGGCGGCCGGGCCGCCGGCTCCCCCCTCGTACAGTGCGGCGGCCCGTCGAAGCGTCGTTCGTCCTGCCCGATCTGCCCGACACTCCGGGGCAGGGCGGACGGCGCGGGCCGCACCGTCCATGTATCTGCCGGCCACTAGCGAGGGGAGGGTGCGGGCCGGGTACGGCACGGTCCCGGGTCCGCGGACTGCGCCGGCACCCGGCAACGGTCGTTGCGCACGACCATCAGGGCCACATCGTCGGTGAGCCGCCCGCCGGTGTGGCGCAGCAGCGCCGCGTGCACCCGGTGGATCAGGGCCGCCGGGGGCACCGGCGCCCCGCGCACGGCCTGGTCGAGCACCTCCCGCAGCCGGAAGAACCGCCCCGAGGCGTCCCGCGCGTCCTCGGCGCCGTCCGTGTGCAGGAACAGGGCCTCGCCCGGGGGGAGCGTCACACACCGGTGCACGGTCAGCTCGTCCGGCAGCGGGAAGGTCCCGAGCGGCGGCAGCGGGTCCCCGGCCGCGACCGGTTCGGCCCCCGCCCGGCCCAGCCGGTAGGGCCACGGGTGCCCGCAGTTGAGGGCCAGTACGGCACCGTCCCGGCGGATCTCCAGCAGCAGTACGGTGACGAACTCCTCCGCCGACGGGCTGTCCGGATCCCACCCGCCCGACGCGGGATGCTCCTGCCGCGCCCGGTCCCGCTGGTGCCGCCCGAGCGCCCGCTCCAACCGCCGCAGCACTCCGGTGAGTTCCGGTTCGTCGTGCGCGGCCTCCCGGAAGCTGCCCAGCACGGCGGCGACCGCCCCGAGCGCGGGCAGCCCGTGACCGCGTACGTCACCGATGACGATCCGCACGCCGTGCGGGGTGGCGACCGCCTCGTACAGATCGCCGCCCACCGCCGCGCCGCGGGCTGCCGACAGTTGCGCGGCGGCGAGGGACAGGCCGTCCAGTCCGGGCGGTGGTGGGCGCAGCAGCACCTGCTGGGCGGCCTCGGCCACCGCGCGGACCTGTGCCAGCTCCTTGGTCAGGCCTCGGTGGACGCCCAGGACCAGCCCGGTGCCCACGGTGAAGAAGACGGCGCTGGTGGCGATCCGCGTGGCCGTCCCCTCCTGCTGGGCGATCGGGCAGGTGAGCTTCCACAGGATGGCGACCCCGCCCCAGAGGGCGGGCAGGGCGAGTGGGGCGAGGCGACGAATCCAGGTTCGCGTACGCAGCATGCGGACCGCCCTTCTCCAGGCCCCTCCTCGCGGTCGGGACGATTGTGTCGATCGTCCATGGCCGGAAGGAAAGTCCACCAGACCTCCCACTCGAACGAGTGAGGGGCATGCCGGTGTTTCCGGACATGCCCCTCATCACGCGGGGAACGGTCAGGCGCCGCGCAGCACCGCGCCCGTCCGCTCGGCGGCGACGGCCACCGCGGCGTCACGGGCGGCCGAGGCCTCCTCGACGGTCAGCGTGCGGTCCGCGGCGCGGAACCGCAGCGCGTAGGCGAGGGACTTCTTGCCCTCGCCGATCTGCTCGCCCTCGAAGACGTCGAACAGCCGGATGGACTCCAGGAGTTCACCGGCGCCCTCGCGCAGCGCCTCCCCCACCTCGGCGGAGGGGACCTGCCGGTCCACGACCAGGGCGACGTCCTGCGTGGCGACCGGGAACGCCGAGATCCGCGGCGCGCGCACGGCACCGGCCGAGGCCCGCTCGACGGTGTCGAGGTTCAGCTCCATCGCGCACGTACGGGCCGGCAGGTGCAGTGCCTTGACCACGCGCGGGTGCAGCTCACCGGCGTAACCGACGACCTGCTCCTCGCCCTCCACCACCACGGCGAGCTCGGCGCAGCGGCCCGGGTGCCACGGTCCGTACTGGCCCTGGCGGACGATCAGCTCGGCACCGGCCTCGCGGGCGACGGTCCGGGCGGCCTCGACCGCGTCGGCCCAGTCGGACGGGCGGCCCTTGCCCCACCAGCCGGCCTGCTCGCGTGCGCCGGCGAGCACCACGGCGGCGTGCCGGGGCTGCTCCGGCAGCACGGCGTTGACGCCGGCGATCTCCTCGTCGGTGGGGCGCCGGTCGACGGGCAGCCGCACCGCGACGCCCGGCTCACCGGCGGCCCGGAAGACCAGACCGGTCTCGAAGAGCGCCAGGTCGTGGCTGCCGCGGCCGTCGTTGCGGCGCAGCGCGCCGAGCAGGCCCGGCAGCAGCGCCGTACGGAGCGCGGGCTCCTCGTCGGACAGCGGGTTGACCAGCTTGACGAGCCGGCGGCACGTGTCGTCCGCCGGGATGTCGAGCTGGTCGAGGACCTGCTCGCTGATGAACGGGTAATTCAGCGCCTCGACGTACCCGGCACCGGCCAGGGCGCGGCCCACGCGGCGGTGGGTGCGCTGGCGCTCGGTGAGCCCGCGGCCCGCCGGGGGCTTGGGGAGCGTGGAGGGCAGGTTCTCGTACCCCTCGAGCCGGATGACCTCTTCGGCGAGGTCGTTGGGCTCGTTCAGGTCGGGGCGCCAGGACGGGGCGGTCACGACCAGCTGGTCCTGGCCGAACACGTCGCAGCCGACCTCCTGGAGGCGGCGGACGACGGTCTCCCGGCCGTACCCCACGCCCGCGACCCGGTCGGGGTGGTCGGCGGGCATCGTGATCGTGCGCGGCGCGGACGGCGCGAGGACCTCGGTGACACCGGCCTCCGCGGTGCCGCCCGCGAGGAGGACCAGCAGGTCGACGGTGCGCTGCGCGGCAGCGGCGGCGGCCTGCGGGTCGACGCCGCGCTCGAAGCGCTTGGACGCCTCGGAGGACAGCTTGTGGCGGCGCGCGGTGCGGGCGATGGAGATCGCGTCGAAGTGCGCGGCCTCGACGACCACCTCGGTGGTGCCGCGGGCCTCGCCGGTCTCCGGGTCGGTGGCGGCGTCGGCGATCTCGGTGTTGGCGCCGCCCATGACACCGGCGAGGCCGATGGGGCCGCGGTTGTCGGTGATGAGCAGGTCGGCCGGGTCGAGGACGCGGACCGTGCCGTCGAGGGTGGTGAGCTTCTCGCCCGGCTCGGCGCGGCGGACCGTGATGGGTCCGTCGAGCCGGGAGCGGTCGTAGGCGTGCAGCGGCTGGCCGAGCTCCAGCATCACGTAGTTGGTGATGTCGACGGCGAGGCTGATCGGGCGCATGCCGGCCTTCTGGAGGCGGCGCTGGAGCCAGATCGGCGAGCGGGCCTCCGGGTCGAGGCCGACCACGGTGCGCGCGGTGAAGCGGTCGCAGCCGATCGGGTCGGAGACCTTGACCAGGTAGCCGTACGAGTTGGGCGCGGGCACGTCGAGGAGCGCCGGGTCCCGCAGCGGCAGGCCGTAGGCGGTGGCGACCTCGCGGGCGATGCCGCGCATCGACAGGCAGTAGCCGCGGTCGGGCGTGACGGCGATGTCGAGGACCTCGTCGTACAGCTCCAGCAGCTCGGTGGCGTCGGTGCCGACCTCGTACTCCGGCGGCAGCACGATGATGCCGTGCGTGCCGTCGTCGCCCATGCCCAGCTCGTCGCCGGAGCAGATCATGCCGCGCGAGACCCTGCCGTACGTCTTGCGCTCGGCGATCCGGAAGTCGCCGGGGAGGACGGCTCCGGGCAGGGCCACGACGACCTTGTCGCCCTCGGCGAAGTTCCGGGCGCCGCAGATGATCTCCTGCGGCTCACCGGTGTTGTTGGCCTGGCCGACGTCGACGGTGCAGAAGCGGATCGGCTTCTTGAACTCGGTCAGTTCCTCGATGGTGAGGACCTTGCCCACCACGAGCGGGCCCGTCAGGCCGGCGCCGAGCTGCTCGACGGTCTCGACCTCCAACCCGGCCGACACCAGTTTGGCCTGTACGTCACGGCCGGTCTCCGTCGCCGGCAGGTCGACGTACTCCCGCAGCCACGAAAGCGGGACCCGCATCAGATCTCCATCCCGAACGGCCGGGTGAACCGGACGTCACCCTCGACCATGTCTCGCATGTCTTCGACGTTGTGGCGGAACATCAGCATCCGCTCGATGCCGAACCCGAAGGCGAATCCGCTGTACTTCTCGGGGTCCACGCCACAGGCGACGAGCACCTTGGGGTTGACCATTCCGCAGCCCCCCAGCTCGATCCAGCCCTCGCTGCCGCAGGTGCGGCAGGGCCGGTCCGCGTTGCCGACGGACTCGCCGCGGCAGACGTAGCAGAGCATGTCCATCTCGGCGGACGGCTCGGTGAACGGGAAGAAGTTCGGGCGCAGCCGGGTCTTCATGTCCGGGCCGAAGAGCGCCTGGACCATGTGGTCCAGGGTGCCCTTGAGGTCGGCCATGGTCAGGCCCTCGTCGACGGCGAGCAGCTCGATCTGGTGGAAGACCGGGGTGTGCGTGGCGTCGAGTTCGTCCGTGCGGTAGACGCGGCCGGGGCACACGACGTACACGGGCGGCTCGCGGTCGATGAGCGTGCGGGCCTGCACCGGGGAGGTGTGCGTGCGCAGCACGATGCCGGACTCGTCGCCGGAGGTGGCCTTTCCGTCGGGGGAGGTCCCCTCGACGAAGAAGGTGTCCTGCATCTGGCGCGCCGGGTGGTCCGGCACGAAGTTCAGGGCGTCGAAGTTGAACCACTCCGCCTCGACCTCGGGGCCTTCGGCCACCTCGTATCCCATGGAGACGAAGACGTCCGCGACGCGCTCCATGAGGGTGGTCAGCGGGTGGCGGGCACCGGCCGGGGTGCGGTCGTGGGGCAGCGTGACGTCCACGGCCTCCTCGACCAGCACGCGCGCGTCGCGCTCCGCCTCCAGCTCGGCCTGGCGGGCGGCCAGTGCCTTGTTCACGGCACCGCGGGCCTGGCCCACACGCTTGCCGGCCTCGGCCTTGGCATGCGGCGGCAGGGCGCCGATCTCCCGGTTCGCGAGCGCGAGCGGCGAGGTGGGACCGGTCTGCGCGACCTTGGCCTCGTGCAGCGCGTCGAGGTCACCGGCGGCGGCGAAGGCGGCGAGCGCCTCGTCCCGCATGCGCTCGATCTCTTCCGGTTTCAGTGCCTCGACCTCGACTGGGTCGTACGACTTGTTCGGTGCCGACATCTCTTCCCGTACTTCCGATGGGCTGGCTGGGGCCCCCGCTCGACGACCGAGGACGCAAAGGTGCCAAAGGACGAGTCTAACGGGGTGCGGGCAGGCGGCTGAGCCGCGGATCAGCCCGTGGACACGTGAGCGGCCTGTGCTAGGTCAGACAGGCCGGGGTGCCCACGGGCAGCGTAAATCGGAACTGGGCGCCACCGGCGGGTCCGCGGCCGACCGTGATGGTCCCGCCGTGCGCCTCGACGATGCCCTTGACGATGTACAGGCCGAGGCCGGTGCCGCCGCGCTTGCTCCCCCGCCAGAAGCGGGTGAAGACACGGCCCATCGACTCCTCCGGGATGCCGGGGCCTTCGTCGCTCACGGTGACGGCCGTTCCCTTCTCGTCGTCGTGCGGACCGGTGGGTGCCACCTCGATGGTGACGGTTCCCTCGCCGTGGCGCACGGCATTTTCGAGCAGGTTGCCGAGAACCTGGTCGATCTTGTCCGGGTCCGCCCACAGGTCGGGCAGCGGACGGCGTACGCGGACGAAGAACCGGTCGGGGGACTGGCCGCGCGCGGTGTGCGCCTGGATGTGGCGGCCGATGGCGGCGGCGATGTCGACCGGCTGGCGGCGCACCTCGAGGCGGCCGGAGTCTATTCGGGAGATGTCGAGGAGCTCGGCGATCAGCCGGGTGACGCGGTTGGCGTCGGCGTCGACGGTCTCCAGCATCAGCCGCTTCTGGTCGTCGGTGAACCGTTCCCACTTGGCGAGCAAGGTCGCGGTGAAGCCCTTGACGGAGGTGAGCGGTGAGCGCAGCTCGTGGGCGACGGTGGCGATCAGCTCGGCGTGGCTGCGCTCGGTCCGGCGGCGGGCCTCGGTGCCGCGCAGGGTCACGACGACCTTCCGTACGGGCCCGAGGGGCTCCTCGCGTACGTAGCGGGCGGCGACGAGCACCTCGCGGTTGCCGGGCAGCAGCAGGTTGCGCTCGGGCTGCCCGGCACGGATGGCGAGGCCTCCGTACGGGTCGGTCAGCGTCCACCAGCGCCGGCCCTTGAGGTCCTCCAACGGCAGCGCCTGTTCCAGGGGCCGTCCGATCGCCTCGGCGCGGGGGACGGCGGTGAGGCGTACGGCCGCGGCGTTGAAGCACACCACGAGGCCGTTCTCGTCTGCGACGACAAGCCCTTCCGGGAGGTCCTCGGGGTCGATCGCGGGCGCGCCCGCGCCGGGCGCCGCGGGACTCGCGGAACCGCCCGCGCCCCTGCCCACTAAGGCGCCCTCCCGCGCCGCGGGCCTGCTGGTGCCGACCGTCATCCCCGTCTCCCACCCCTCCGTGTGACGCAGCGGGCCCCCGAGCCCGCCACCCTACTAGCTGGATGTGACGGAGCGGCACCCTCCGGCAGCACGCTGCGCACGCGCGGAGCCGTAGAGACATACGGCGGCGGCGGTCGCCAGGTTCAGGCTCTCGGCCTTGCCGTGGATCGGTACGCGCACCACGGCGTCCGCCAGGGAGCGGGTCTCCTCGGGCAGGCCCCAGGCCTCGTTGCCGAAGATCCAGGCGGTGGGCCCGCCCATGGTGCCCGCGTCGAGCTCGGCGTCCAGGTCGTCCTCGCCCGCCCCGTCGGCGGCGAGCACCCGCAGACCCGCGCCGGTCAGCCCGGCGACGGCCTCCTCGACGGGGACACCGACGGCGACCGGGAGGTGGAAGACGGACCCGACGGAGGCGCGTACGGCCTTGGGGTTGTAGAGGTCGACGGAGGCGTCGGTGAGGACGACGGCGTCGGCGCCCGCCGCGTCGGCGCACCGCAGCACCGTCCCGGCGTTCCCGGGGTCGCGTACGTGGGCGAGGACGGCGACGAGCTTGGGGCGGCCCCGGAGGATCTCCTCGAACGGCGAGTCCAGGAACCGGCACACCCCGAGCAGCCCCTGCGGGGTGACGGTCTGCGAGACCTCGGCGAGCACGGCGTCGGAGGCGTGGTGGACGCGGGCGCCGGTGGCGCGGGCGGCCTCGACGATGTCGGCGTACCGCTCGGCGGCCTCGACCGTGGTGAACAGCTCCACCAGGGTCGGCTCACCGCCGCCGCGGTGCGCGACGGCCTCGCGCACGGCCTGGGGGCCCTCGGCGATGAACCGGCGCTCCTTGCCCCTGAAGTTGCGCTTGGCGAGCCGCCGCGCCGCGATGACGCGCGGGGAACGGGGGGAGATCAGCTCAGGGGTGCCCATGGTGGTCGGCGGCTCTCTCAGTGGTGACGGCGCGTGATGACGGCGGAACAGACCGGACCCGCAGGCTCGGGGCCTGCGGGTCCGGAGGGAAGAACTGCGGCCTGGGAGATCAGGCAGCGGCCTTCGGGGCGTTGACGTCGCTCGGGAGCGCCTTCTGGGCGACCTCGACGAGCGCGGCGAACGCGTTGGCGTCGTTGACCGCGAGCTCGGCCAGGATCTTGCGGTCCACCTCGATGTTGGCGGCCTTCAGACCCTGGATGAGGCGGTTGTACGTCATGCCGTTGGCGCGGGCAGCGGCGTTGATGCGCTGGATCCACAGCTGACGGAAGTCGCCCTTGCGCTTCTTGCGGTCGTTGTAGTTGTAGACCAGCGAGTGGGTGACCTGCTCCTTGGCCTTGCGGTACAGGCGCGAACGCTGGCCGCGGTAGCCACTGGCCTGCTCGAGGATCGCCCGGCGCTTCTTGTGGGCGTTGACTGCCCGCTTGACGCGTGCCACTTGTTAACTCCTTGTAGCGGGGCCGTGGTTGGACTCACACGGCCCGGAAACGATATGGGTCCCGGTGTCGGGCTGCCCTCGTCGCCGAGGGCGGGAGGTCAATCAGATGCCCAGCATCTTCTTGATCTTGGCGCTGTCACCCGGGGCCATCTCGGCGTTGCCGGTGAGGCGACGCGTCAGCTTGGACGACTTGTGCTCGAGCAGGTGGCGCTTGCCGGCGCGCTCGCGCAGGATCTTGCCGGAGCCGGTGACCTTGAAGCGCTTCTTGGCACCGGAGTGCGTCTTGTTCTTCGGCATAGCGCCGTTCTCTCCTCGTCAGTGGCGCTCCCAGCCGGTCCGGGGACCGGCGCGCGGGAGCGTCATGTGTGTCGGTTGAATCCTGGGCGGGTGCCCGGGAATCAGGCCTCGGCGGCCTCGTCGGCGGGCTCGTCCGCGTGGACGGCCTCGTCCGCGTGGGCGGGCTGGCCCTGGCGCTCCGCCTTGCGGGCGGCCTGCGCCTCGCGGGCCTCGGCCATTGCCTCGGTCTTCTTCTTGTGCGGCCCGAGAACCATGATCATGTTCCGGCCGTCCTGCTTCGGGTTCGACTCGATGAAGCCGAGGTCCTGGACGTCCTCCGCGAGCCGCTGCAGCAGCCGGAAGCCGAGCTCCGGCCGGGACTGCTCGCGACCACGGAACATGATCGTGATCTTGACCTTGTCGCCCTGCTTGAGGAACCGGACGACGTGACCCTTCTTGGTGTCATAGTCGTGCGGGTCGATCTTCGGCCGGAGCTTCATCTCCTTGATGACCGTGTGCGCCTGGTTCTTGCGCGCCTCACGGGCCTTCATGGCCGACTCGTACTTGAACTTGCCGTAGTCCATGAGCTTGCAGACCGGCGGACGGGCGTTCGCCGCGACCTCGACGAGGTCGAGATCGTACTCCTGCGCAAGCTCCAGGGCCTTGGCAAGCGGAACAATCCCGACCTGCTCGCCGCTGGGACCGACAAGTCGCACCTCGGGAACGCGAATCCGGTCGTTGATGCGGGGCTCGGCGCTGATGGATCCTCCTCGGTAGCACCACGCGACCGCCTGGCGGACGGACGCGTAACGTCTGTTGTGTCAAGACCAACCGCACCGGTGCATGAAAAACGCCCCGGACGGGACACAGGCGGGGCTCCTCGTGCTACCGGAGCACCGCCACGGCGTACCGCGGGGCGCACATCGGGCGGCTCCATCGTCCGTACGGAACGATGGGCGCCACCTGACCGGTGACCCGCCGTCCCGGGGGACGGCCAGGTGGGAGATCGGAGCCTCCACTTGTGGGCCGGAACACGAGTCGCGTCCGGCCGGTCGTCACACCAGGTTACCAGCTCCTGCCGGGTGCGGCTAACCGGGACGGGGCGCATATCGTGGGCGTCATGAGTGACGCCACGCCGAGCAACGCCTCCGCCGCACAGACCACCGATTTCGAGACCATGACCCGCGACATCGCGGAGGTCCCCGCGGTCGAGGTGATCGTGACGGTCGCCGTGAACCTGATGAGCGCCGCCGCGGTCAAGCTCGGCCTCACCGAGGAGGGCGACCAGTACAAGGACCTCGACGAGGCGCGCAAGCTGATCCACGCGCTGGCGGGTCTGCTGGACGCGGGCGCGACGGAGATCAGCTCGTTCCACGCGGCGCCGCTGCGGGACGGGCTGAAGTCCCTCCAGCTGGCGTTCCGCGAAGCGTCGCTCATCCCCGACGAGCCGGGCCAGGGGCCGGGCGAGAAGTACACCGGGCCGGTCTTCGGCTGATCTCCCGTCTTCGGCCGATCTCCCGTCTTCGGCCGATCTCCGTCTTCGGCCGATGTCCGGTCTTCGGCCGGTCTCAGGGCCGCACGTAGAAGGGCTCGCCCGGGGGCGTGGCCGTGACCGGCAGGATCGCCAGGTCGAGGCCGCGCACCAGGCGGGCCCTCAGCGTCTCGTCGGCCGCCAGTGCGCGGGCGACGCGCTGGGCGGCCTCCGCGGGGGACGCGTCCGGCGCGAGGACCAGGGCGAGGGTGCCGTCCGCCGTGCCGGGGCCCAGGTGGGCGCGGAGCACCACGGGCTCGGCGGCGACGACGGCGCGCACCGCCGCGGTGACGGCCGGGTCGGCGAGCGGGTCGGTGGAGACCCGGCCCTCCGCGAGGGCGAGCAGCGCCCGGCCGGTCAGCTCGTACGGCACCGGTCCGGCGAGGTCCAGCAGCAGCGTGTCGGCCTTCTCGTGGGCGGCGGCCTGGAGCGCCTGGTGCAGCGGCACGGCGACGGGCCGGGCGGCCGGGTCCCACAGGGCCAGGGACGCCAGGGACGTGAACGCCGGCAGCGCGCGGCGGTCACCGGCGGTGAGCGTCGGCACGGCCATGTCGCTGGTCTTCTCGCGGCGCAGCCCGGTCTCCTCGTCCTCCTCGACCTCGCCGAGGACGGCGACGACCGGGACCAGCAGCCGGGCGCCCCTGAGGGCCGCGAGGACCCGTGGCTCGGCTGCCCGGTCCTCCGCCCAGGCCGAGAGTGCCTCGGAGAGCCTCGGGTCGGCGGTGCCGTCGTCGTCGGAGAAACCGGGGTCAGGGATGTTCTT
Organism: Streptomyces gobitricini; assembly: GCF_039532985.1. Taxonomy (NCBI): domain Bacteria; kingdom Bacillati; phylum Actinomycetota; class Actinomycetes; order Kitasatosporales; family Streptomycetaceae; genus Streptomyces; species Streptomyces gobitricini. The sequence goes on from NZ_BAAASR010000019.1 coordinate 93,122, forward strand.
GAGCGCCACGCGACGAGCCTAACGGCGCCCGTCAGCGCCCTGTGCCGCGGCCCCCGCGCCACAGCACGACCGCGGCGGCCAGCAGGAGCACGCCGATGGCCCCGGTGACGGGGGCGAGCAGGCCGACGCCCCCGGAGTCGTCGCGCTCGAGGGCGGGCCCGGCGCCGAAGTAGCGCCTGCCGTAGCCGGCGGTGGCGGCCTTGGGGTCGGCCGGGCGCAGTTCCGCGCCCGCCTCGATCGCCGCGGCCGGATCGACCGTCCCGTACCCCTTGTCGATGTCGTGGCCGCCGCCTTGGGGGCGGTCGCGCGCGGTGTCCGTGAGGAGCTTCTTGATCTGGGCGGGGGTCAGGCCCGGGTGGGCGGCCCTGACCAGGGCGACGGCACCCGAGACGAACGCGGAGGCGGCGCTGGTGCCCCAGCCCTGGTAGTACTTCCGGTCCGGGTCGGCGATCACGATGTCGACGCCGGGCGCGCTGACGGTGGCGTACCAGCGGCTGGTGGAGAACGCGGCGTGGGTGCCGTACCGGTCGACGGCGGTGACCGCGATGACGCCGGGGTAGGCGGCCGGGTACGAGATGTGGTCGCCCTTGTCGCCGCCGTTGCCGGCCGAGGCGACGACGACGACGCCCTTGGACAGGGCGTACTGGACGGCGGCGTCCTCGCCGGCGTCGGGGTGGGCGGACTCGCTGTCGTCGCCGAGGGAGAGGTTGATGACGTCGGCGCCCTGGTCGACGGCCCAGCGGATGCCCTGGGCGAGGGCGGTGCCGCGGGTGTTGCGGGCCTTGGTGCGGGCCGGGTCACCGCCTTCGAGGATGACGCGGACGGGGAGGATCTTCGCCTCGGGTGCGATGCCGAGGACGCCGTCCTCGCGGCCGGGTCCGTGGCCGTGGCCCGCGATGATGCCGGCCATGGAGGTGCCGTGGCGCGCCCAGGCACGGTCACCGCGCTTGGCGCCGAAGCCGATGAGGTCCTTGCCGGGCAGGACGTTGCCCGCCAGGTCGGGGTGGGTGTGGTCGACCCCGGTGTCGAGGACGGCGACGGTGACGCCCGCGCCCTTGGTGGTGCGCCAGGCCTCGGCCGTGTGCATCGCATCGAGGCCCCACTGCTGGGCGCGGATGCCGTCGGCGTGGGCCGGCGTGGCTGGGAGCACGGCGAACGCGGCGGCGAGGGCGGCGGTGAACACCGTACGGCGGCGGTACGTCATCGGGGCTCCTGCGTGGCCTTGCCGGTCTTCGCCGTCGTACGGAGGCCCCGCTCGATCCTGTCGGCGATGCCGTCGGCGTCGTGACCGAGCCCCGCCTGGGCGGGCGTGCTCGTCTGTCCCTGGGCCATCGCCTCGGCGGCGGGCTGCGGGTCGCCCACGGTACGGCCGTCGGCGAAGCCGGAGACCGCGTAGACGACGACGGGTACGTCGGTGAGGACGCTGACCCGCCAGCTCGCGCGCTGGGCGTCGCCGAAGCGCGCGGCGACGGTGCCGGGCGCGGCGAGGGTCCGGGGCAGCAGGTCGGTGCGCTCGTCGAGGCTCTCGTCCGCGAAGCGCTCGCGCAGCGCGGTCATGCCGGGGCGGTCGGCGTCGGTGAACACCATGCCGACGGTGGTGACGCTGGTGGAGGTGGCGTCGGTGTAGGTGGCGCGCAGCACGCGTTCGCACCCCACCGGCCGCAGGGCCTTGACCAGCAGCGGGTCGAGCGCACCGGTGCAGGGGCCGTCGGGTGCGACCGCGACCCGCGTCCAGGTCCGGTCGGCCCGTCCGGGTCCGGCGCCCTCGCCGTCGAGGGTGCGGGGGAAGAGCGAGTCGACGGGCACGGAGTGCCACAGGCCGCGGGCCTCGGTGTACCGGTCCGGGGACTGCGCGGCGGAGTCGCCCACGAGCCAGGCCCCGGCGGCGGCCCCGCCGGTGAGCCCGAGGCCCAGCACGAGGCAGGCGACGGCCGCGGCCGCGCGGGCGGGGTGCCGCCCGGGCACGGGCCGGAGGCGGGTGGTCGTCTCGACGGGCGTCTCGGGCGGCATCCAGTAGGCCGGGGCGGCGGGCGGGGCGGCGGCGGCCCCGGGGCGGGGGGTGAGGTCCACGGCACCGACGGGCCGCCGCCGGGTGGGCGGTGTGACGGGCGCGGCTGCCGGCGCGGCGGGTCCAGCTGCCGGCGCGGCGGACGCGGCCTGCTGGACGGCGGGCGCGGCCCGCTGCGCGGC